>JBIIUN010000595.1:0-2754 GCA_044339945.1 Kapaibacterium sp. (SeqCode) | reverse complement strand
CGCCCCGTCGAGCGCGAGCGCCTGATCGAAGTCGGCGAGGGCGGCGGCGAAGTCGCGTTGCCGTAGGTGGAGGAAGCCGCGAACCGAATGGGCGGGCGGATACCGCGGCGCCGCCGCGATCGCGCGGTCAACGGCGAGCTGGGCGGACCGGCGGTCATCAAAGGCAAGGTCGAGTTCCGCGACGCGGGTCCAGGCGAAGCCGGATTCACCCGCGCGCCGGGCAGCGTTGCGGGCACCCGGCAGGTCGGAACGTGATTGGAGATAGTAGGAACGCGCCAACCAACCGGAGCGGGAAACAGGCTCCGGCAGTTCAGCGACGGCTTGGAACTTCATCGCGGCGATGACTTCGCGGAATGCCCGGGCCATTTCGGAATCCGTGGCCAAGGCGCCAAGCAGCGTCTCGGCGGCCTCGACGTCGCCGCTCGCGAGCAGCACCGCGAGGCGAAATTCGCGGACGGCTGCGGAATCGGTTGCGACCGGGGCCGGGAGCGCGGCCAATGCGGCGTTTATGTCGCCGTTCCGATACGCGGCGACCGCCGCGGCCAACGACCCCTGTTCGGTGGCGGCAAGGCGGAGATCCCCCGGGTCGAGCACGGCCGGATAACTGAGGCACCACTGGACCAGGTTGGCGGCGAGCACCGCGCGTGACTTGGTGATGGTGCGGTCCGGCATGACGGCGGCTTGTTCGCCCGGCGCTAGCTCGGCGGTGCCCTGCGTCGTGGTGAGGGCCACGGCGCCGTCGAGCAACGCGAGTTCGGTGGGGCCGCTTTCGCCGTCGGCGCGCAGGACAAACTCGGTGCCCCGGATGGCGCCCGTGGCGAGTGGCGTCTCGAACTCGATGTCGGACGGCCGTTCGCGGTTGAGGAAGAACAGGCGGCCGGAGTTCAGCCGAAACTTCTTCTGCGCCGGCGCCTGGCTCGGCGGCTGGAGCTGGAGCAGCGAGGACTTGTCGATGCGGAGGACGCTGCGGTCGGAGAGCTGCAACGTGGCCCGGGCCGCCACGCCGGTGCGCAGCCGGTCGCCGGCGTTCAGCACGAGGTTGGTCTGCGCCGGCTGCCAATGTTCGCTGCCGGCGCGCAGGATTTCCACCGGCCCGCTGAACTCGACGATCCGGCTGAGGAACGCTTCCGCGGCGGCGAGTCGCGGGAGCAACAGGAACCCGCTCAGCAGGCAGAGCAACCAAGCCAGCCGGTGGGGCGAGACTCCGTCGAGCCGTGATCCGAGCGAAGCGAGGCGAGCAGAGCGAGCATCCATTATCACGGCCCCAAGCTGCTCGCGGTGCTCGCGCCGACTTCGCCGGCAAACAGGGCTCGACGGAGTCTCGCCCCACCACCGACGCGGGGAAGCCGGCGACGCGACAAAACCGGCGGCGGCGATTGATCGGTTTTTCAGCGGACTCGCGTTCACGGTGTGGAAACGAAATTACCGGACAGGCGGTCCCGAGGGAATCCGCATGTCCGGCGGGTTAGGCGGCGATCAGTTGCCGGTTTCGCGGACGAAGGAGCCGGAGTCCGTGTCGGTCACGACATCGTCCCGGACCTCGCGGCGCACGAAGGTGCCGGTGCCGTCCGTGTTGAACGTGAGGTCATACTCGTCGCGTTTGCCGGGCTTGAAGGTCACGACGAGCGCGGCGGCGGAGCCCGCCTTTACGGTGTAGGCATAGGTGAAGTCGTTCGCGTCATCATCGTCCTCGGTGCTCTGCTCACTGCCGCGGGTCGCGGTCGTGAAGACCAGGAGATCGGGCGTGTCGCCGCTGCGGAAGAGATACTGCGTGCCAGTCAGCTCGGTGACCGGCGTGCCGTTGCCGTCGGGGGGAGTCACGCCGCCGCCATTGTTGCCGCCGTTGGTCAGGTTGCCGGCCGGGCTGAAGGCGCCGGTGTCGGTATCGGTCAGCAGGTCACCGCGGAACTCACGGCGGACGAAGGTGCCCTGGGCGCCCTGCGTGAACGTGAGAGCATATTCGTCACGGCGATTGTTGGGCAGGCTCACGACGAGCGTGGCGTTGGTGGGCGTGGTGAAGGCGTAGGTGTAGCTGAACGGCTTGTTCGGCTCATCGTCGTCGTCGTCGTCGGACCGGGCCTTGTCCTCGATTTCGATCCCGGTGGTCTCGCTCAGGAACTCCAGCCGCTCCGGCGTGGCGCCGCTGAGGAACGAGTAGGCGAGCCCCTTCAACGAGGCGGGCGGAGCCACGGGCACGGAGTTCGTGTCGCCGGGATTGCCGCCGGTGCCGCCGCCGGGAGGCTGTGTGCCGTCCAGCACGGTGAAGGTGCCGAGGTCGCGGTCCTTCAGGCGGGTGCCGCGGAATTCTTCGCGGACGAACGTGCCGAGCTTCGCCGCGGTGAAGGTGAACGTGTAGAGGTCGCGCCGGGCCTTTTCGCCGGCCGAGCTGCCCTTCACGAGGTTGACCTGGGCCTCGTTGTCGCCGGTGCGGGTGAAGGTGTAGGTGAAGGGATCCGTGCCCGAGGGCGAGACCTTCACGCCGTTGGTCTCGGACAGGAAATCGTAGTGCTCGTGCTGGTCGTCGTCGCCCAGGCCGAGGAACAACCCCCGGAACGACCACGGGGCCAGCCCGGGCACCGTGATCTCGGTGATGTCGAGGCGGTAGTTGCCGAAGGTGACCGTGCCGCCGCCCTTGGCGGAGAAAATCTGGTTCACCGTGTTGCCGTTGCCGAAGACGGGGTCACCGATGTTGCTCCAGGCGGCGAGGTCGGCCGAACCCTGGAGCTGGTAGGACTTGCCACGTTCGGTCGCGAA
>JBIIUN010000594.1:0-2757 GCA_044339945.1 Kapaibacterium sp. (SeqCode) | reverse complement strand
GGCCCGGGCGGGAATCCCCACGGCCCGGCAGGCATCCACGAGGATGATCGACAATCCCGTGCAGGTCGCCTTGTTCAAGGCGACGGACTCGCTGGGGCTTTGGTTGGGCCGTTTGCGGCCGGTATTGTAGTGAACGTTGATCAGCTTGAAGAGCCCGCGGTTCAACAGCTGCGCCGCCTCGGTGGCCGACCGCGCGTCCTTGACCAAGCCGCGGGCCTTTTCGAGGAAGTCGGTCCGCCAGTCCTCGCGCGTCTCATCGAACACGGCGTAGGGCAGCACATCGTTGTGGAACAGGTCGGCCGGCACCGCCTTGGCCCAAGGAAATTCCCCCCGTGCCCGGAAGGCCAAGTCGAGGTTCACGGTGAGAAATTCCGCGGACAGCGATTCGCGATCCCGCGCCGGCATGTGCTCGACCAGGAACTGGGCGGCGGCGCGACCGGGTTCGCCATGCTTGGCCCCGGCCGCGGTGACGAAGTCTTCCAACGGACCGGCCCAGGCAAGTCCCGTGGCCAAAAGGAGGAGCCAAAGATAACGCACGCCGGCGAGGCTAGCGGGTGGACGACGGCACTGCACGCGCGTTCCGCGGCCCGAGAAATTCCGGTGGCAGTTTTGGCCGGTTGAGGGAACTTCCTGCCGAAGCTCCGGACCGACCCTGCGGTCGGCGGCGCCGTCATCCGCCCAATTCCATGAAACGCTGGATCCGCCTCGCCCTCGTTTGCCTGCTTGGCCTGCCTGCCCTGGCCCAGGAAACCGTAACCGTGCTGGTCGGCCTCGAAGGCCAGCCCCTCGCCGAGCTCTCCGCCGGGCAAGGTTCCGGCGGCGCCGCCCGGGCCGCCGTCGGCCGCGCGATGGCCGTCCGCCGCGCCGAGATCGTCAGCCAGCACGACGCCTTGCGGCCGCGCCTCGCCGCCCTCGGCGCCGAGGTCGTCCAACAGCACGACACCCTGGTCAACGCCATGGTCGTCCGGCTGCCGGCCGACCGGCTCGCCGAACTGCGGGCGCTTCCGGGGGTCACGAGCGCCCGCCGGGAACGCGCGCATCAACGGCACCTGGAAACCAGCACCCCGTTCCTCGGCGCCCCGACGGCCTGGCGCAGCCTGCCCGCCGGCCTGACCGGTCGCGGGATGAAGATCGGCATCATCGACACCGGCATCGACTACACCCACGCGATGTTCGGCGGCTCGGGTTCGGTGGAGGACTACGACAACAACGACCCCACGCGCCTTGAGGCCGGCACGTTTCCCACGGCCAAGGTCGTCGGGGGCCACGACTTCGTGGGTGACGAATACTCGGGTCCCGGCAGCACGGCACGGCCCGACCCGGATCCGCTCGACCCGCCGCTGGCCGGCCATGGCAGCCACGTGGCGGGCATTGCCGCCGGCTTCGGCGTGCTGAAGAGCGGCGAGACGTTCACCGGCAACTACACCACGCTCAGCGACTTCGGCCAGTTCAAGGTCGGCCCCGGCGTGGCGCCGCAGGCCAGCCTCTATGCCCTGAAGGTGTTCGGCGAGTTTGGCGGCACCACGGACAGCATCGTGATCCAGGCCTTGGAATGGGCCCTGGACCCCAACAAGGACGGCAACTTTTCCGACCGTCTTGACGTGGTGAACCTCTCCCTCGGCAGCGAATTCGGTGAGGACCTTGCGGACGACCTGGAAGCACTGGCCGTGAACCGCCTTTCGCGGAACGGCCTGCTCTGCGTCATTTCAGCGGGCAATGGCGGCAACACCTACTTCATCAACGGTTCGCCGGGCAGCACCTCCAGCGCCCTCACCGTGGCCAACTCCTTCGACGACGGCGCCGCCTTCCAGGCGCTCAAGGTGACGGCGCCCGCGGAAATCGCCGCGGACTACGACTTCGTCGAGGGTGCCTTCACGGAGCCACTGAACCGCACGGGGCCGATCACCGGCCAGTTGGTTTACGCCGACCCGCCGAACGTCTGCGCCGACGTGATCACCAACGCCGCCGCCCTCAGCGGCAAGATCGCGCTCATTGACCGCGGGATCTGCTTCTTCGTGGACAAGATCCGCAAGGCGCAGGCCGCGGGCGCAATCGCCGTGGTGATGGTGAACAACCAGCCCGGCGCCCCGATCATCATGGGCGGCGACGCGGACGACATCACCATCCCCGGCGTCATGATCTCCCGCGCCGATGGCAACGTGATCAAGTCGCAGCTCGCCAACGGCGTGCAGGTCGTGCTCGACGCCGGCGTCAACACCTTCCGACCGGAACTGGCCGACCGCATCGCCGAGAGCAGCTCCCGCGGCCCCATCGCCCCCACCGGCCGCCTCAAGCCCGACCTCGCGGCGCCCGGCACCGGCATCAATTCCACCGGCGTCGGCACCGGCACCGAAGGTGAATTGCTCACCGGCACTTCCATGTCCGCCCCGCAGGTCACGGGCGCCGCCGCGCTGCTCCGCCAGGCCCGGCCCGCGTGGACGCCCGAGGACGTGAAGGCCGGACTCATGAACACCGCCGTCCTCATGCGCGATGCCGAGGGCGACATCTATCCCGAATCCCGCGTCGGCGCGGGGCGGATGGACGTTAGCAAGGCCGCCGCGAACCTGCTGACCGCCCGGGCCGACGGCACCAATGGCCAGGTCAGCCTCGCGTTCGGCTGGCAGACCGTCCGCCAGCAGACCCGGCTGACGAACCGCATCCGCCTCGACAACTTCGGCGGCACGGGCGTGACCTTCCAGGCCAGCGTCAGCAACACCGTCAAGCAGTCCGGCGTCACCCTGTCCCTGCTGACCAACA
>JBIIUN010000137.1:0-10664 GCA_044339945.1 Kapaibacterium sp. (SeqCode) | reverse complement strand
GGGGATCTTCGCCCCCGGGTTCTGACCTTCGACCTCCTCCACATCCATGAGGATAGGAACCTTCGACACATCCACGGTGAATTTGCCCTTCGCCGTGTTGTCGGTGCCGTGAAAGACGTAGTTGCCGTCCTTGAGTTCGAGGTCGATCACCGGCACGTCGCCCGCCGCCATCGTCAGGCCATTCATCTCCGCCGTATCGATGATCCAAATGCCGTTGAACGCGGCCAGATCGGCGGCCAAGGCGGCAAGGGCGGTAAATCCGGCGCAACCAAACGAGAAGACGATTTTCTTCATGGGATGCGGCAAGTGAAACAGCCGGGCGGGCTTAGGCAAGCCTTGGAGCGGCGAGTCCCCCAAGCCGACCGAAAACCGGCCGCGGCAAACGGTGGTCAATTGCTTTTCCGCGGTGAATTTGCAGGCCAAACCAAATTACGGCTTGCCCAAAGGCGCCTCCTGCCTATTTTCGCGCCGCGTTGTGCATCCGTAGCTCAATTGGATAGAGCAGCTGACTACGGATCAGCAGGTTTGAAGTTCGACTCTTCACGGATGCACCACTCCTTTCCAAGGAGTTACGTAAGCGCACCTCCCGAAAATCACCCGTCCCCCAGCTGCTTGCTTTGGGTTTACCTCCGTCTTGCGCTTCCGTCGTGGGCGCTGGTGCTCTTGGCGGGGTTCGTTGACGGTAACTTCGAGGAAAGGACCAGTTTCACCAAGGCAGCTCGAACGCCCCTCCAGCCACAGGCGGACATGGTTGGGCCCGTGCTGGCGCGTCCGTTGAACAAGCGGTCTTGGCCCAGCGGGCGGTAGCCGGCCCGCTGGGCTCCTCGCGCGATGAACTCGCCCGTTCAACAGGCGCGGTTGCATGCCATCGATTACACCGTCAACCGCGAGTAACAGACTGCCCTGACGTTGCTCGGTGCGGTCTTGGACTTACTGCCCGAACGACTAAACGACGAACCATGGGGCCCGTGTCGGTGGCCAAATCGCTTCACGGCCGCTCCACCACGCCGCCGCCGGTTTCGGTGATGGGACAGTCCGAGATCGTGGTTAGCGCCGGCACCTGAACCCGGCCTTCATCGGTGGCCTTGATGCTGGCGGTGAAGGGCGTGGGCGATCCCGTTACCCGGGCCAACAATGGGGCGGTGAGAACGCTCTGGGCGCCGCTGGCCTGCAGTTGCACCCGGCCGTCCAGCGCAGTGAGGGCAGGCAATTCCAGCCGCCCCCCATTCTGAGCCTCCAAGAGGAGCGTCGGTGCGCCACGCACATTCCAGTCCACCGGTCCGGCCGCCGTGATCATGCCCGAAAGCGTCAACTTGCTGCCGCTTCCCAGCGCCTGGATGCGCGTGCCCACCGGGAACAAGGGCGTGAAATCGCCCCCGCCCTGATAGGCCGTCAATCCGGGCAGCTCGATGACGGCACCGTCGCGGACGGTGAAGGTGAAGTTCGCCCCCGCCACTCCACCGGTCGCGGCGAATTGAGCCTCCGTGCCGCTCAACGTGAGGTCAGCGCCCGCTTCCAGGGTGAGCAGCCCCCTTGTTTCCAGTCGTTGGGAGACGTTCAGGGAGCTACCCCGCAGCGTCAGCGTGCGCGCAAACAACGCCTGTCCGCCGACGGTCACATTCCCGGAGGTCAGCGAAACCGGCTCCGTAGCATTCAGGTCGCGGTTAATGGTCAGTCCGACATTCCGGCCGGCGACGAAGGGCAGGGCAAGGCGGAGACTCTTGATCACGGCAGAGACATCCAGCGTGACGATGGGGCGGGCTCCGAACCGCATCAGGATCACCTCATCATCCTGCGACGGCACCCGGCCATGGAGCCAGTTCGCAGGGTTGCTCCACACTCCATTGGCATCGGATACCCACACTGCGGCATTCGGGTTGGCCGCCAGGAGGTCGAACGTGAAGACCAGCGGCTGAGCGGAAGCATTGCCCGAGGAATCCGTCGCAAAACCCGCCCCGAGTGTGAGTTGGCAGCGGCCCGCCGTGAGGGTGTCTGGCAAGCGCAGGCGCAGCGTGCTTCCCCGGGCCGTCGCCTCGGCCGGCGCAAATTCAACATCGTCACCGCCACCCACGGCGGCATCGGCTCCCAGATGCACCAGCCGGATGGAGGCGGGATTCAGGGAAGTTGCGTCCAGCGGCTCATTGAAAGTGAACACCATCGGTGCCCCCACAAACGCGGCCCCTTGTGCGGCCGGCAGCGAAGACACCAGGACGGGTGCCACCGTGTCGGCCAGCAGGTGCACCTGGACCGGCTCGGAGGTGCCCACGTTTCCCGCTCCGTCCGTGGCGCGGAACTGCACCGTCACGCTGTCGCCCGGGCTGGCCGGCAGAGAAAGGTCAAACTGCGCGGGATAAGTGCTCACCGATTGCACCGGGGCGCCATCCACCAATAGCTCCACCCGGGTCAGTTGCACGTCATCACGGAGGACGGGCAGCAGTTCGGTAGTGGAACCGGCCTTGGCCTGCACTCCGGGCGCGGTGGCATCCATGTCCAACGCCGACGCGTCGAAGGTGATGAGCGGGGCAAGGCGGTTTAGGTCGGGATCGGCAAAGTTCACGATCGCCAGGCCACGGGTGCCGTCCGCGACGGCTGCGAAGCCCCGGTGTGGGACGACGTCGCGCACCTGACCCGGTGTGCTGATGCCGAAAAGGAAAGCCGTCGTGTTGGTCGGATTGGTGGCGTCATACACGGACAACGAACCCGCGGAGCTGGGATTCCCCTCGGGCGTTCCCAGGGACAGTTCCAGCAGGCGTGACCCGCCCGTCCGCGCCAGGGAACGCACTGCACCGGTGGTTGCCGACGGCAGGCCAACAAACCGCGGTGCGGTGGGATTCGCGACATCCACCACCGCCACTCCGCGCCGTTTGGATATGTAAAGTGTCGTGCCCTCCAGGATCAGATGTGCCCGTCCCAAGGTCTCGGGTGTAAAGTCTCCGGCCAGCCGGCCGAGCCGGTTGGGCGTGGTGGAGCGGACGTCGAAGATTTCAAGCCCGGACAGTGTGGCCACATAGGCGCGACCGCCCACCACCCGCAAACCGGTCGCATAATCCTGCGTGGTGAAACCAGTCCGCTCCAACCCCGAGGTCGCCTCGTAAATCCGCACCTGCTTGAGCGCAAATTGACCCAGCGCCACGTAGAAAAAGCCGTTCCAGTGGTCAATGGCCACCGCCGGCAGCGAATGGCTTTGCCGGAGCCGCGGGGCGGCCGGGTCAGAGACATCCACAAAATGCAGCACTCCGCGTTCGCCGGGGATGAACTGCTCGGGCGAACCCACGAGCCCGGCCACCTGCGCTCCCGGCGCGTAGGCCACGTCCACGCTTTCGCCCGGAAGATCCAATTCACCGAGCCATACCGGCCCGAGGGGGTTGGCCCCGTCCACCACGGCCAGGCCGCGTTTGCCGTTGGCCACGAACAGCAGATCACCATCGGCACAGACAGCCTGTGCCGAGGCATCGGACGAAATTCCAGTTGTAGAACCGCCCAGCGGCAGGCTGGCCACGACCGTCTGGGGCAGCGCCAGGCCGTCGAGCGGATTGTCACCGCGGCGGATTTCGTCCGCGTCGGTAGCGCCGTCGCCATCGGTGTCCGCCACATCCGGACGTGTGCCGGCGATTTCCTCCGCCACATCAAAAAGGCCGTCCAGATCGGTGTCGGCCCCGGATGCCCGCACGAGCAGTCCCAGCGGCAGGGTGTAGCGCTCCCCCGCACCGCCCGAGCGGAAGTGAGTTGTGCCGAGTTCCTGGGTGAGCGGATCCAGGTAGGTCAGGAAATACGGGGTGTCCACCGCGGTGATGAGGCCGTCGAGTGAACCGTTGGCGGCGGTTCGTCCTCGGCGCGTGAAGCCGGTCCGCAAATCCACCAGATGATAGAGCAGTTCATGCGAGCGCACCGGTCCATAGCCGCCGGCCGCGGCCGCCCGGACTGCTGCTGCCCGGACTGACGCGGCCGCGGTCCCTCCGCCAACGGAGGAGCGGAAACCTTCGTCGTTGGTCTGGGTGATGTTCTCGAACTCCGCCAGCACGCCCTCCAGCATCGTGGTCCAGCCGGCTGCGGTCGCGGCATTGGCCGCTGCCGTCAGCGCCGCTGAGGCCTCCTCGATGGCTGACTGTTCTGCGCGGGTCATGCCGCCCCGGGAGAAGCGGTCGAGCCGGTCCACCAGCGCGGCAACTTGGGCCGGTGCCAGCCCGTTCGGAGCCGGCAGAGCGAGCAGGGCGGACCGTTCGGATGGCGAAATCCGCGCCGCCTCGGGGCCAGCGGGATCCAGTGCCGCCAGCAGTTGGTTGCCGAAGCTGATGAACGACAGGTGATCGGCCGCGGCGGCTTCGAGCCAGGCCAATTCGCCGGATACGGACAAGACCAGTGCCCGTTGGGCGTCCAGCAACGCAGTCTGCAATGCTTGGGTGTCATCGTTCGTAGCCCGACGAATCCGGCTGGCGGAGGCGATTCCGGCCGGTTGGGCCGCCTGACAGGCCGCCATGTTGTCCGTCGCGGTTTTCAGCTCATACGCGCATTGGGCATAGCCGGCCACGGTGCCGACCCCGGGAATGCAGCCCAGGCCGCCGAACAGCGCGTTGTAGGCCAGCGATCCACCGCAGCTCTTGGTCGGGTCGCCGCAATCCTGAATGCTCGAAACGGCAGCTTGGCCAAGGCTCACGGCGCAGCCCAGACCGGGCGACAGTTCCAGCAGTTCCAGAAACGCTCCCTGCATGCAGCCCATGAACGCATCCTGAACCTCAGCGGCCTCGGCTTGGCAGGGGCCGGGTGAGCCGCCGCCTCCGCCGCCACCGGTGCCGCCGGGAGAGGAGCCGTGCCAGCCGGGCTGCCGGATGCCGACGCCAGGATCGGTCTCCACCCATTGGCCATCCGCGCTGACCGTCATGCTGCCCTGCACTTCCCAGCGGCCGGTGTCGTGGTTGAAGCTCCACAACGCGGACTTGGCCCCGGGCGCGAGCTTCTGACCGGTGACCGCATCGGGCAGGTTCGGAAAGCGGGCGGCGACGGGTTCGCTAAAGTTCGACGGACCGTCAGTCTGGACCGTGATGACCAGCGGCAGTGCCAATCCCGGGGGCAGCGGCGAAGGAATGCGGTCGGGCTCCACCGGCGCAATGCCCACCCGACCGCCCCTGGCCCCGTTGTCGGCGAACAGCGCGTTGGCCGGCACCGTCAGGCTGACTCCGGCCCACTCCGGATGCTCCGCGAGCACGGCGGACGGAAAATTCACCGTTGTGGGCTGGGTCGGGCTGACGCTCCGCAATGTTCCCGCCCGGATGAGCGGCAGGAACATTTCGCCCGTCTCGCCCGCGAGGTTGTTGGTGCGACCGGGCACCGCCACGAAGGGTTTTCCGATTACCGGATAATAGTCGCCCGTGGGCCAGGCGCTGTCCCAGGCGGTGCGTCCATCCACATGGACGAAGAAGCGTCCCGCCGGACTGCGCAGGCTGAAGTAACCGTCCGCATCGGTCATGGTAAGCAGCCGTTCCTCGGCACCGTCCACTGACACCGTCACTCCGCCCAGAGGACGGTTGGTCATCCCGCCGCCGGGTGCCACCACCGGCTCCGACGCAAACACCCGGCCGATGACTCGCGTGCCGGGAACTTCGGCGAGTGGAGCCGTGACAAAGTCCAGCCGCCGGGTGCCGCCGGGGACTCCGTCCCCGTCGCCATCCAGCCCCTTGCCGGCGGCGTCCAACAGTCCATCACTGGCAAAGGTCACGCGGATGCGCGCCGCGCCGGCCAGCGGCTCCAGATAGAAAAGCGTCGCCTGCCGGCGATCTCCCGAAAGCTCGACCCGCGAAAGCAGGCGTCGCGACCCGAACTCGGCGAAGAGGCGTTCGTTGCCGATCTGGGTTCCGGCAGCCAGCGGTTCCGAAAAGCGGAGGATGGTTTCCCGGTTTACGGAGACTCCTTCTTCGCCCACAACGGGCGACGTCTCGGCCACCTGGGTCAACCGCGGGAGCGGTTCGGCAAACAGCGGGTCGGTGGCCGCGAGCAATTCGTCCACGTCGTTGCGCCCGTCGCCATCCGAGTCCAGCGCGACGGCACGGGGAATCTGCTGAAGCCGGAAAAACCCCGCGACGGTCGGGGTCGGCACGCTCATCGGCCCAGCCAGCGCCACCGCCACAGTTGCATTGATGCCCGTGACCGAGTCTCCCCGCAGCAGACGGAAATAGCTGTCTGCCGCCGGCGCAAATCGCAACTCAAGCCGGTCTCCCGTGGTCAGGCTGACTTCTTCGATCCGGAAGTCAGCCGCCCCGGCGGAATGGGCCGCCCACACGGACAGGGCGCAAGACAGGAGGAGGCTTGGACTGTAGCGAGGGTTCATAGATGTTGTTCTTCATACCACCGGAAGCGACCCGAGGCACTGCTAAATTCGGGGCTGGTGCTGCGAGTGAATCACCTCATCTTGGCCTACCCGGAAGGTGTATTCCCCGCAGCGAACCGGATCGAAGGCTGGGCAACAGAGCTGGCAAGAAGGTTCCGTGCCGAGCGGGCAGTTCGGCTGTGAAGTTCCCGCTGTCGCGATGCGAGCAAGGGCGAACAGTGTGTGGGCGAACCCGGACGGTTGTGGGGGCAAAGGCGGACGCCCCTGGCCACGCTCGTCAGGGCGGCTCCCGAGGGGCATGCCTGCGGCGTTGAAAAGCATCGCCGCCAGGTCTCCCGTCGCCTCGGCGCTCCGCGGATCCGCCAAGTGCTCGGCTCCTTTCGGCGGGAGGAGCGCTCCGCCGTGGCGGCCGCCGAAGAGCTGGGCCTGGGGCGGACCGCGCCTCCGCGGACTGCTTTCGGTCAAGCCGGCCTGTGCCGCGTGCTCCTGCCCCGGCCCGTGCGCGACGCCGTGGACTACGCCAACGTCCCGGAAATCACCGTTGCGATGGCCCTGGAGCACGACGCCTTCACCGCCGACCAGCGCGACTACTTCGACCTCCTGTGCGCGTTGCTGGAAGACTACGACCGCGAACACGTCCGCTGGTCCAAGCTCCCCGTGCGCGCCCGGCTCCAACACCTGCTCGACCAAGCCGGCCTGTCCGCCGCCGACCCCTCGCGCCTGCTCGGCGGCAGCCGCAATCTGGGGGCCATGATTCTCCGGGGCGACCGCAACCTCACGCTGCCCCACGTCCGCAAGCTCGCCGCCCACTTCAAGGTCAGCCCCGACCTGTTCATCTGAACGCCGCGAAAGCATTGGAACGCTGTATTCGCCGACGCCACTTCACCACCACCGCAATGAACGCCCGAGAACGCATCGCCCGGCTGCTCGTCGTGCCTGACTGACACCCCGGGTCAGTTTGGCGAAGTTACGTCAAGCGTCGGGGACTCCCACGTCCCTAGGAGCCGTTCCGAAGGTTCAGTCAGCGGCTTGCGGACTGGCAAATCCGGAGCTTGGTAGCAACGTGCGGAGCCTCAACAAGTCACCATTCTGGAAACGTCCCATTTCCATTCAGTTTCGCTGGCTGATGCTGATCGTTGCCATCGGCCTTGAGCCGGCGCGTGGGGGAGCATTCTCCGGAGCGACCCCGGATGAATCGGCAGCCCTGTTCAACGAAGCCTTGGTGGTCCTGGAAATCACGCTCAAGCCGGAAGACTGGAACGCGCTGGCGGTCCAAACCATGGAAGCGCCGAAGCTCTATGCCGAGTCCACAGTCCGGTGGGGCAATCGCACCTGGAAAAACGTCGGCATCAAGCTCAAGGGCTCGTATGGGAGTTTCCAACCGGCAGCGGAACGACCCGGGCTCACGCTGCATTTTGACAAGTTCAAGGGGTGCCGCCCGTTCGCCGGCCTGACCCAGCTGCACCTTAACAATGCCGCCCAGGACGAGTCCCGCCTTCACGAGTGGCTGGGCGGCGAACTGGCCCGTGCCGCCGGTGTGCCGGCGGGCCGCTGCACTCACGCATGGGTGCGCCTGCAAGGCCAGGATCGTGGACTATACGTGCTGCGCGAGGCCTTCACCCCGGGGTTGCTCTCCGCTTGGTTCGGTCCCCCCGGGCGAGGGGAACTGTTCGATCCCAGCACCGGCGGAGACCTCGACCCGGCGATGAAGATGAGCCGGGGGGATTGGGATTCCGCAGGTAACCTCAAGGCCCTCATCGACGCCTGCCAGCAGTCGAATCCGCAGCAGCGCGCGACAGCCCTGGCCACGGTTCTGGACATCCGGGCCTTTAACGCCTTTACCGCGGCGGAAGTGCTGCTCGGGCATTGGGACGGCTACGCACTTTCGGCGAACAACTATCGCGTCTACCGGCGGCCTGAAGACGGACGTTTCGCGTTCCTCACCCACGGCATGGACCAGATCCTGGGGGATGCCAACGCCCCGTTGTTCCCCGGCTTTCAAGGGATGGTCGCCCTGGCGTTGCGGGACATTCCTGGGCAGACGGGGGCCTGGGCGGACGAACTTCGTCGCCAGGTGGAGGAGGTGTGGGGCGGCCACGATTGGGAGAATCGAATCCGAAGCCGCGCGGCCCGACTCGCTGACGCCGTGGAGTCGCAGGACACTTCCCTGGCATCGACCTTGCGCGAGCTGGGGGATGAGCTCGCCCGTCGGTTTGCTGAGCGGCTCGCCTACGCTCGTCCGGCCGCCATTCATCCCCCGCGGCCCCTTCCCGGCGCCCGCTCCGGGCCGATTCTCCTCGCAGACGGCTGGCATCCCGACCGCGATCCCCAGCCAGAGATGACATTCCAACGGCCGACGAAAACCGATCGCAACTGGCGCCTGCGGGCTGAGGGCCCGGGGTCAGGCTCATGGCGCCAGACTCTGGATCTGCCGCCGGGTCGTTACCGGTTCTCGGCAACGGTGACGACAATGGGCGTCTCGGTTGAGGATTTGGAATCCCCCCGCGGGGCCGGGCTTCGCATATTGGGCGGAGATGTCCGATCCCGGTCCTGGGTCCGTGGGACTCGCCGCCAGCGGCACTGCCGGATGGAGTTCGAAGCCAACGGCCCGGTCTGCGTGGTCCTGGAGCTTCGCGCCAAATCCGGCACGGCCCTATTCGACGCCGACTCTTTGCGGTTGGAACCGAAGCCGCAGTAACCGGACCTCTCAAACTGCCCGGGGAGCGTGAGCGTCCAAGGCGCAAATAGATGGAAGAAGTTGCACTGCGAAAAGTGCTACAAGTCCCGCAACGTAGTTTGCGGTTGCAACCGCGCCGTCCGCGTGGGCATTTGTGCGGCGTGGCGTGATTTCTGAGGTTCGCGTCGGTTTTGGTGCTCTCTACGGATCAGCAGGTTTGAAGTTCGACTCTTCACGGATGCACCAACCTTTCCCCTCTCTGACCTTCTATTTCCCCTCAGGAAATTCTCGCGCAATCGGGGACAAAACTTGGCCGAAGGCTTCGGCCCCGCTTGCCGAGCTTCCGCGGTTCGTTAGCGTCGCACGAATGCGTGCGTTCCCTTGGATAACGGGCTTGGCAATGATTGCGGTAACGGCTTCGGCGGCCGAGCACGTCTTCGATTTCGGGGCGACCGATCCCGGGAAGCTGCCCCCCTCGTTCCTCAGCTTCGTCGCCGGCCAAGGCGGGCCCGCCGTCTGGCAAATCGTGCTGGATGATGCGCCCACGGAGTTGGCTCCCATTTCACCGCTGGCGAAGTCGATCAACCGGCGGCCCGTGCTGGCCCAGTTGTCCAAGGAGAAGACCGACGAGCGGTTTCCCGCGACGTGTTTTACCGGGGAAAACTTCGGCGACTTCACGTTTACAACCCGGTTCAAGCTCGTCGAAGGCGCCGGCGAACAGATTGCCGGCGTGGTTTTCCGGCTGCAGGACACAAACAACTTCTACGTGGTCCGGGCCAACGCCTTGGACGGCAATGTGCGTTTCTACAAGTTCGTGAACGGGGAGAGAACCGCCCCGGTCGGCAACGACATGACGGTGACCCGCGGCGTATGGCATTCCCTCGAGGTGGAATGCACCGGCAACCGCATCCAGGTCCGCTTCGATGGCAAGCCCGCCATTCCCCCGCTGAATGACAATTCCTTCGCCTCGGGCAAGCTGGGCTTCATCACCAAATCCGACGCCGTGTCGTATTTCGCCGATGCCAAGGTCGTTTACCGGCCCTTGGTGACGCTGGCGGAAAAGCTTCTGAACTCAACGCTGGAGGAACAGCCCAGACTGCTCAACCTCCGGATCTATGGGAAAAAGACACCCGGCTCCGAGGTCAGCGTTCTGGCAGCGAAACAGACGAACGAGCTCGCCCTCAAGGCAACGGATTTGGAGGCCAAGGTGCTCGCGGAAAACCAACTTTACGTCGGGAAAACGAAATCCGCCTTCATCGTGACCGCCCCGCTCCGCGACCGGAACGGCGAAGCAATGGGCGTGGCCCAGTTTTTCCTGAAGCCATTTGTCGGACAAACAGAGGCCAACGCCGCGGCCCGGGTTGAGACGACCCTGAAGGAACTGCAGAAGAAGATCGGTGCCGCCCGCAGTCTCACCGAGGACTGAGCAGGGAAAGTCCACCGAGCACTCCCAAAAGAAACGGTCCCGTTCCCACGGTTTTGGAGAAGATCCGTAAGCCCGACATGAACTCGTCCTGCGAATGGCAGGCGTGATGCTTCGGTGGCAGTCATGAAGACCGCCGTTTTCTTCGAGCGCGATGGCATCCTGAACGAGTGCGAAAACGTCGGAGGCCATCAGGCAGTCCCGACTCGACTGGAACAATTCAAGGTCACGCCGGAGGCACC
>JBIIUN010000593.1:0-2761 GCA_044339945.1 Kapaibacterium sp. (SeqCode) | reverse complement strand
AGCTGTTCGTCAATGGCCGTGCCCGCGACGTGGAGGTGGAAAAGGACCAGCTCAAGGATTCCATTGCGACGGCGGAACCGCTCCGCGTGGGCGCCCGCAACGGCGAGGCGCTGTTCAAGGGCTTCGTGGACGACCTGCGTTTTTTTGGCCGGACCCTGTCCCCCGAGGATGCCCGGTTGCTGACGTTGGACGGTTACATGCCGTTGATCACCAAGTCGCGCGGCCATCGAAACGACGACGAGCGCGGCGACTTGGCCCGGTTCTACAAGGAGAACTACGCGACCGACTACCTGCGCTCCGAAGCGGCGCTGGCCGAGGCGCGCCGACGGAAGGAAAGCTTCTACGGCGATATCCCGACCACGATGATCATGGAGGAGATGCAGCCGGGCCGGGACACCTTCGTCCTGGTGCGCGGTGACTTCCGGACTCCGGGCGAACCCGTGACGGCCGGCACCCCGGCGTTCCTGCCGTCGCTGCCGGCCGGGCCCACCAACCGGCTGGCGCTCGCCCGCTGGCTGGTCTCGCCGGAACACCCGCTGATGGCGCGAACGACGGTGAATCGCTACTGGGCGCTGTTCTTCGGCAACGGCCTCGTGAAGACCGCCAACGATCTCGGTTCGCAGGGCGAATGGCCTAGCCACCCGGAGTTGCTCGATTGGCTGGCCGTTGAGTTCCGGGACGGCGCCGCTCCCGGAGGGAAGGCCAAGTCGGCTGGCACCAAGGCGGCCCAACCTTGGGACGTGAAGCATCTCGTCCGGCTGATGGTGACGAGCGCAGCTTACCGGCAGTCCGCGGCCGCCTCGCCCGAGAAGCTGGAGCGTGATCCCTACAACCGCCTGCTCACCCGCGGGCCGCGGGTGCGGCTGGATGCCGAATTCATCCGGGACAATGCCCTTGCCGTGTCCGGCCTGCTCAACGACCAGGTCGGCGGGCCCAGCGTGAAGCCGTATCAGCCGGCCGGGCTTTGGGACGGCACGGACTCCGTCTTCGTGCAGGACCACGGCGAGAAGCTCTATCGGCGGGGCATGTATGTCTTTTGGCGCCGTTCGGCGCATTTCCCGGCGTTCGCCACGTTCGATGCGCCGAACCGCGAGGTGTGCACCTTCCTGCGCCAACGCACCCAGACCCCATTGCAATCGCTGGTGCTGATGAACGATCCCGCCTTCGTGGAAGCCGCCCGCGGCCTGGCCCAACGCGTCCTGCGCGAGGAGCCGGGTGACCTGAGGAAGCGGCTGGTGCGCGCCTTCCGGCTCACCTTGGGCCGGGCGCCGCAAGCCGACGAAATGGCGGTGCTCCAGAAGACCTACGACCAGCAGTTCGGAAACTTCCGGGCCGATCCGAAGGCCGCCGAAGAACTGCTCAAGGTCGGCGAATCCAAGGCGCCCGAATCCGCCGACAAGGTGGAACTGGCCGCGCTCACCGCGGTGGCCAACGTGCTGCTGAACCTGAACGAAACGATCACGAAGTGACCTGCCTTTGCCGGGGGCTGAGCCGCTGAAGGCCGCCGCCGGGGCCAATCGGTTGGGTTTTCCGATTGGAAGCCGGGAGCGAGGCGTGGTTTCCTCGGGCACAGCAATGGCCTCCCCAGATTCTTCAGCGCCGGAGTCCTCCCCAGCCATGGCCGAGGCGCCGCCGCCGGCCCCCGGTTCCGGCCGTCTCATGTCCCTGGATGCCCTCCGGGGGTTCGACATGCTTTGGATCATGGGCGGCGACTCCATCGGGCACGCGGCGGCCACCATTGCCGCCGGGCCGGTCACCAAGGCATTGGCGGACCAACTCGACCACGTGGCGTGGGAGGGTTTCCGTTTCTACGACCTGATCTTCCCGTTGTTCGTCTTCATGTCGGGCATCTCGCTCGTGTATTCGCTCAGCAAGTCCCGGGCGGAGCAGGGGAAGGATGCGGCGATGATCCGGCTGTTTCGCCGCTCGGCGCTGCTCTACCTGATCGGCATCTTCTATTACGGCGGCCTGAGCACGCCGCTGAGCGACATCCGGCTGATGGGCGTGCTGCAGCGGATTGCGCTGTCCTACTTCTTCGCCGGCGCGCTGTTCCTACTGTTCAAGACGCGGACGCTGCTGGGAATCGCGGCCGCAATCCTGCTTGGCTACTGGGGACTGCTGGCGTGGACGCCGATACCCGACGTCAATTTGGAGAAGGAGTCCTTCGCGGCCGCGATGAAGGCGGCGGGTTCGACCAATGCCGCGGCCTTCTACCAGTCCGCGACCAACACGGTCCGCGGGAGCTACGCGGAGGGACTCAACGTGGTGAATCACTTCGACTTCCGGTTCCTGCCGCTGCGGAAGTGGGACGGCAACTACGACCCGGAAGGCGTGCTCAGCACCGTGCCGGCGGTGGTGAGCTGTCTGCTCGGAGTCTTCGTCGGGCTTTTCCTGAAGGAGTCGTCGCGTCCGGGGGCACAGAAGGCGATGCGGTTGGCCTTGGCCGGAGTGGCGCTAGTCGTGGCCGGCAACCTCTGGGGCCTCGGTTTTCCCGTCATCAAGAAGCTGTGGACCTCGTCCTACGTCCTGGTGGCCGGCGGCTGGAGCTGTCTCGTGCTATCGGGATTCTATTACGTGATCGACGTCCGCCAGTGGCGCGGCTGGTGCACTCCGTTGCTCTGGGTCGGGATGAATTCGATCACGGTTTACCTGCTGAGCAACGTCATCAGCTTCGACCAGCTCGCCACGCGCCTGCTGGGCGGCAACGTGAAGCTGCTGCTCGATGGCGTGGTTCCGGGACTCAGTGTCCTGCTGATCTCCG
>JBIIUN010000591.1:0-2770 GCA_044339945.1 Kapaibacterium sp. (SeqCode) | reverse complement strand
AAACGTGCCGTTGGTCGCGCCCGTCAGCGCCACGTCGGTCCACGCCGACTGGCCTTCGCCGCGGAACTGCAAGGTGGCGCTGGCCGGCAAACGGCCGTGAAAGTCGGCGGCTAGCTCCAATGGTTTTCCAACGGCCACCTCAGTGCTGCCGGGTTTTACCTCGATCCGAGAAAAGGCGGCTTTGCTCCATGGCGCGGCGGTGCGCTTCAACGCGGTGCCGGCGGCGGGGAACGAGGCGGCAAACACTGCCAAAAGAACCAACGCCACGCCGGCGCCCAAGGCGGGCGCGAGCAGACGGCGGGTGAAATTGACCGGGTTGCGCGACACCGTCTCCGCGGCCCGCTGCTGGAGGGCGGCGGCCAGCTCGCGTTCGTAGTTCTGCGTGGCCTGGCGTTCGCCCGTGAGGTATTCCGCGGCGGTGGAGACTTCGCAGCCTGCGTCGGGCCGACGCTGTTCCACCTCCAACGCCGCCTGCTTGAGGGTTGTCGGCTGGCGCAACAGGCCGATCAGCCGCAGCACCCCGGCGACGACCAAACCCGCCACCATCGCGAAGCCCGCCCAACGAAGCTTGGCGGGCAAGGTAAGCCAGTAGTCGAGCGATGCGGCCGCGAGCAACGCCAGCAGCGCCAACCCGGCGCCGGCCAGGGCGGTGGCCGCGCGGGCGGAGCAATCGCTTTGCCGGGCGGCGGCGGCCAGCGGGGCTTGGGCGGGAGAGGGGGTGTTCATTGAGACGCCTTTGGGGAATTGGTTTGGGAAGAGCCAGCAAGGAAGCGTCGGTAGTCCGCTTCGCGGGGCAAGTGGAGCTCGAGCGCCAATTGCGCGAGTTTTGGGTAATCGGGAAAGGGGACGAATTGGCCTGTCGTCTCGCGCCAGTTCTTGCAGGTGAAGCAAACTGCGTATTCGCCCAGAATCCGGCCTGCCGAATCAAAAAAGACAAACGTGTGATGCGGGTAAAAACACAGTCCCACCTCTTCCTCGTGCTTTTTGGTGGCGGTTGCTTCCAAGAGGCGTGCTACTTGGTCGGCGTCCAGCTTGGCTCCGGCGCGTGGACTCCGCTTGGGATTCAATCGACCACTCATTACCCCAAGCTTATGCGGCCATGGGTAGTCGTCCTCCATGTTGATTCCGTAGGCCCGAACTTGTCGCCCACTCGGGATTCCGATTCCCCCAAGCAAAGCGGCGATGCGCGATTCTTCGCGGTCGCTCTCGGGTCTTTCGGCGATAGGTCGGCTGGCACACGAGCTGAGCGCCAAAGCCAAAAAGCCGAAGAGATGGAATTTGGAACTCACGAAAGACGGAATACGGGAAACTGCTTCCCTTCCCGCCTTCCTGCTTTCCAGATTCAATCTGCCTTCACGCATACGAGCGATTCGAAAGGAGGGTTTCCGCAAACACCAGCGCCAACGCGGCCATCAGGAGCACCCGCCAGAATTCGCGGTGCTGGCGGTGGCCGCCGAACAGCCCGGCGGTGAGGTTGGTCTGCTCATTGCCGGTCCGGGCGATTTGCGTCTGGAGATCGCCCGGGCGCCAGGCCGCGAGGTCGGCTTCGGCGGTAGGCACGTTCGCGCTGAAGCGGCGCACTTCGCGTCCCTGCGCGTCGGCCAGCAGGTAGAAGCCTGCTTCCGCCGGAGTAAATGCCACGCGCCCCTGTGCGTCGGCGGTGAGTGCCAGCGGTTTGCCGGCGGGACCGGTCAACGTGAGTTTGGCCTGGGCGAAGGCGCTGCCGAGTTCCAGTTCCTCCTCCGAGCCGGCAACCAGATTCGCTCCGGACCGCAGGCTCGGTTCGCCCTCGCGGCCGGCCAGCCACTGAACTGCGTTCTGGAGCCACGGCAGGTAAGTGCGGTGTTTGGGCCAGTCGCCCCACGCAGTGTCCGCGGCGGTGTTCACAAAGACGACGCGACCGCGGCCTGCCGACAGGCTGGCGACCAACGGGGTTCCATCTTCAAAACGGGCGTTCACGGAACTTTGGGTAACCGTGGCGACCGTGTGGCGGCGCAGAAATGTCGGCAAGGCGAGATTGCCCGAGTTGGCCGGCCGGAACGGCACGAACAGCGGCCCGGCCTTGTCCGCGTCGCTGAGGTGCCAGCCGAATTCATCTTCGGCCGCCTCGTCACCCTTGATGACGACGGGCGCGAGTCCGGCGAAGTCGGCGTTGAAGGCGGACGCGGAAGTCTCGGGTCCGCCAAAGATCAGCAGGCCGCCGCCGTCCTGGACGAACGAGGCGAGCGCCGCGCGGGCTTGGACGCCGAGGCCGGCCTGCGCCGGCAGCACGACCACGGCGGGCCGGTTCGTGGGCGCCACGCTCAATCGGGCCGCGAGGTCGGCGGGGGAAATCCGGTCCAGCGCGAACCGGGCGGGCGCGGGGTTCGTGGTGCCGAACGTCGGGTCCAGCGCGGCGGCGACGAAGAAAGTCTGGGTCGCGAACGACCGGGCGCGGGGACGATTTTCGACCAGCAGCACGGAAACCGGGGGCGGCACAAACACGGCCTGGAAGCGGCGGTCGTCGGCCGCGAGCGAGTCCTGGGCCCGAACGCGGAATTCCGCCTGGCGCCAGCCCGGCTTGAGGGCGGGCAGGCGCAGGTCGAGGTTGGTAGTCTCTCCGGCCTTGAGCGGGACGGTCTTCACGGACACCGATTTGCCGTCGAGGCGCAGTTCGGTTTCCAGCGCCGCAAGATCCTCGTCGCCATGGTGCGCGATCACGACGTGCGGCAGGGCATCCTCGCCGCCTTCAAGATTCAGGTCGGCGACGGCGAGGTTGGGGGCGGCGAGG
>JBIIUN010000592.1:0-2770 GCA_044339945.1 Kapaibacterium sp. (SeqCode) | reverse complement strand
CGGAGTTATCGACAAAGCCCAGTTGGCGCGAGAATACATAGGGAAACCCTCCTACTGGCGATACTCCCAGATCGGCGGCCGTGAACAAGATGTCCGGTTGGGCCAACCGGCGTTCGACTCCTTGAGTTACCAACCTGCGGGTTAACGGATCCCAGACAGTTTCCGAATATCGGACGATCAGCGGATCAAGGAACCGGCCCAGAAAGGAATCCACGTCTAGCCGCACCAAGTTGACCTTGTCCACGCCCGCACGGTGTGCCGGGTCGATCAACGGGATCACATTGGTTCCGCCACCGCCGCCGCCGCCATTCGCATTGGTGACGGTAACCCCAATCGGAACATAGATCTGCCAAGGTGTCCCTTGCGCGTTAAACACCACGGTGGGCGACGTGACCGCCGCTCCTCTGGTTGCATTGAGGGGCGCCCCTTCAGCGTTGGTTCGGCTTGGGTGAAGCAGATACCGCAGCGCCCCGACGTCGTCACGGGTCAGGCCCGTAAAGAAGAGGCCTGCGCCGGGCGTAAGTGCCGCTCCATAAAACTGATTGTATACGCGAGGATCGACCAATCCCGCCTGAAGCCCCGCGTAGGAAGCAACAGTCACCTTCGGATTTCCCACGTCCAAGGCGATGTCTTGGGCGTCCCAGAACTCTGGCAGCCCGTTACGGGCCCGGAAATGCCGGATGCCATACGTGTAGAGCGTGGAATTGACGTATGGGGAATAAGTGTAGCGCCACTGGCTAGGCGGGGCTGTCGGATTTACCGGAACCGGGTCGAAATTGCGGGAAATGACCGTGTAGTTCGCCGTTCCGTCCGCATCCACGATACGGGAGCGAAGCGTGTAAGCGTAGCGTTCAGCAGAGGCCAACCCCATTTGCTGCATGAAGACAGACAGGGCCAACGATTTCAGATCAATGATCCGGAGCTGCTGGGCGGTGTAGTTATAGCGCAGGGTCTCCAGCGGATACTCACCCAAGGTTGGCGACAGGCTCGATACCTTGGGCAGATCGTTGATGACCTTGACCGCCGACTCAATCGCCGCGATCCCTTGCGGCCCAAAGTATTCAACGAAGGTCGTGTCGAAGCCGTAGACCAAAATCGGCGATTGCCAGCGATACTCTTCTTCCAAATTCATCGGCCCGCCCAGATCCGTCGCCTGAGAGTTGATGATGATGTTCACCCCGTAACCCAGATCGGGGGTCTGATAGGCGGCGTCAAAGGGACCAAGAAGGGAGAAGCCCTGAAGCGGCAGACGGGAGACTGCTGTTCCGACAACGAGCAGCGCCGCGAATAGGATACGATGGAGCATATTCAGCGGTGGAAATTGATTCGAAAATAAGTATTGGTCTGCCCGGCGCCGATGACGACCGAGTCCTGGGATTCAGCCGCCAAACGTTTGCCGCCGAGGTCATTCCATACCGCGAGGTCGTTTGAAGTCTGAATCTGATAAACCCCGCCCACTTGGGTATTCCAGTTTAACATCCGGCCTTGCGGGGTTTCCGCAATTCGGATTACCAGGACACTGTTTGGATCTACCGGTGAAGTTCCGCTGAGGAATTCCTCCCTGTTGGTGCGGCCATCCCCGTCGGAGTCCGACCCTGCGTCGGGCCATGCGGCCGAACTGGAACCGAAATGAAGTGCCTCCCAGTCATCGGGCAGGCCATTCGCGTTAAGGTCTTCTGACCACGTTCTCCCGATTACAACCGGGGATTCCGGGGACCGCCGGCCGTCAGCCAAGACATACGCCAATGAAATTGAATGCTGTGAGGAAGGAGCCAATCCTGAGACGGTTAGGACTCCGTCAGTCGCGGGGACGTGATTGATCCCCCCGTTGACGGACACTTCGTAGTGCTTGACGGGAACCCCGTCGAGTTTTGCCCACGCTACCAACAGCCTCCCGGACGATAGCGCGGTCAGATACGGCGCGCTGGGCGCTGCAAGCGGCGCAGCGGGGATAGATAGGCGCTGAGCCTTGATCTCCATTCCGTTAACCACCCCCCCGAAGCTGCTCCACGCCACGACCAAACGGTCCCCACTGCTAGCCACGGTAGGCTGAACCTGGTCTCCGACCGTCGCGGTGTTGACCGCAATCTCGGCGCCCACCCCGTTCGCCTGGGCGTCCAGCATTCGGGCGCCTACTCCGATCCCGAATCCGTCAATACCCACGCTTTCATACACGACCACGGCGCCACCGCCAAAGGCCGCCAACCGAGGCTTGATCTGCGCCCCAATGGTTCGCTCATTGACCACCTTGGGGCTACCAGAAGCCACACCGTTGGCGTTAAGTCGCACGGCATAAACGTCCCAACCGGATTCCAAGTTTTGCCGGTCGAGCTGAGACCATGACACGATCCAACCGGAATCGACCGCCAACACCGACGGGGACAGGGCGGGGATTTTCCCGTTGGAAACTCCAAATTCGCCGGAAACTGGAACACCGTTTGGGGCAAAGATACGACCGACTACCTTGGTCGTTACGCCCGCCGAAATATCCTCCGACACATAGGAGACAAGGAAGTTGCCGTTTTCGGTCGCCGAAATCGCAACATCTCGCTGATTTTGGGCTCTGATTAAGTTTACAATCTTGGGCTCAACCAAGGTTGCCCCCGATGTGCCCACTACGGAAACCACCACATCCTCCATGTTTCCATCCGCAGATTTTGCGGTCCATGCAACCGCAACCTCCGTCGCGGAAATGGTAGCCACTCGAGCGTCACGGTTGGCCCCGGGGCCTGAGATAGGGAACTCCGCGCCTAGGAACACGCCGCTTGAA
>JBIIUN010000009.1:0-31911 GCA_044339945.1 Kapaibacterium sp. (SeqCode) | reverse complement strand
GCCACGGAATTCGGCGGCGAATTCGGGTGCCTCCTCACCGTGCAGTTGGACGGTATCGAGCCCGACGGCGACCACGGTGTCGCGCACGAGGCTGGGCTCGGCGTTCACGAACAGGCCCACCTTGGTCACCAGCGGTGGCAGGGCGCGAACCAGCGCGGCCGCCTGCGTCACGGTCACCGCCCGGGGCGTGCCCGGGACAAAGACAAACCCCAAGGCATCCGCGCCGGCCTCAACGGCGGCGACGGCGTCGGCCAGCCGGGTCAGCCCACAGATCTTGATCCGCATGAACACGGCCGCAGGTTGAGGGCAAGGCTTGGCCGCCGCCAAGTCCGGTTGCGGAGATTCCTTTGCCGGACCGGCGGTTTCGGGCACCCTGCCCGGCATGTCAGGGCTTATCGCCATCGTCGGCCGACCCAATGTCGGCAAATCCGCGCTGTTCAACCGCATCGCGGGCAAACGCATTGCCATCGTGCATGATATGCCCGGCGTGACCCGTGATCGCGTGACCGCCGAGGTCGAGTGGCATGGGCGGCCCTACACCTTGGTCGATACCGGCGGCATCGGCCTGATGCGGCGGGAAAAGGCGGAGGACGTCATCACGCAGGCCGCCTTCGACCAGGTGCAGATCGCCATCGAATCGGCGGACGCGATCATCCTCGTCGTCAACGTCCAGGAAGGCATCGTGCCCCTCGACGCTGAGGTCGCCAAACGTCTGCGGGCGGCGGGCCGGCCCGTGCTGTTGGCGGCGAACAAGGCCGACAACAGCTCCGGCGAAACCACGGCGCTGGAGTTTTCCGAACTGGGCTTCGGCCGGGTTTTCCCGGTGAGCGCCATCCATGGCCGCGGACTGGATGCCCTGATGAATTCCGCGATGGGTTACCTGCCGAAGCCGGAACCCGCCCCGGAACCGGTCGAACGGACGGCGGCGGAACAATACGACGACGAGGAAGCGGCCGCCGCGGACAAAAAGGAGCGGAAACCTGAGCCTCCGTTGGGGTCCCCGAAACGTCCGGTGAAGCTCGCCATCGTCGGTCGGCCCAACGTCGGCAAGTCGTCTATCATCAATGCCCTGACCGGTTCCGAACGGGTCATCGTCAGCCCGATTCCCGGCACTACCCGCGACGCCGTGGACGTGCCGTTCGAGGTGGATACCGAGGGCGTGCGCCAGAATTACGTCCTCATCGACACCGCCGGCCTGCGCAAGGCCCGCCGGGTGGAGGACACCGTGGAGTTCTTCAGCACGGAGCGGACCCGTGACGCCATCAACCGTTGCGACATCACGGTGCTGGTGCTCGACGCCGAGAATGGCGTGGTTGAGCAGGACAAGAAGATCAGCGACCTGATCGTCGAGGCCAAACGCGCCTGCATCGTGGTCGTCAACAAGTGGGACCTGGTGACCGACAATGTCCTGGCCGCGCGCCAGAAGGAGATCGAACGCCGCGAGAAGGGCATCAAGATCGACAAGCGGAACCACCAGATGACCACGCTGACGGAGTTCGGCGAATGGGTTCAGGAGAAGCTCTTTTTCCTCGATTACGCGCCGGTCATCTTCACCTCGGCCAAGGACGGCTTCCAATTGGATCGCCTGCTGGAATCGGTCCGCTACGTCGCTGCCCAACTTGGCCAGGAAGTGCCGACGTCCATCCTGAACCGCACCTTGCAGGATGCCGTGGAACGCCGTCAGCCCGTCAGCTCGGAAGGGCACCGGCTAAAGCTGTATTACGCCACCCAGGTCCGAAAGGCGCCGCCGACCTTCCTCCTGTTCGTGAACCGGGACGAAATCCTCAGCCCCGTTTACAACAAGTATATGGCGGGCGAGATGCGCCGGGCATTCGGTTACGAAGGCTGCCCGATCATCCTCGTGCCCAAGCCGCGGCCCAAGACCATCGAGCCGCTGCGCAAGTTCAATCAGCCGGCCGGGCTGACGCTGAAGAAGCACGCCGGCTACCGCCCGAAACGCTTCGAGAAGCCGGTTTTTGGCAAGAAACTGGCCCGTCCGTCCCGCCCCGGCACCACCATGGGCAAACAGGCGGACAGCCTGCCCGCCCGCACGCCGCGCCCGGCTCGGCCCCCGCGGCCTACCCGTCCCGGCACCCGCGCTGGGGCCAAGTCCGGGGCAAAGCCCGGCGCCAAGCGGGGTGCCAAGGCGGCGAACGCCTCCGGTCCGAAGGCGGGCAAGGGGGCCAAACGCGGTGGTCGCCGGTAGCCGGCCGAAGGAGGCGGCCCAGGGTTTGAACCAGGGTTACTTCGTCCGACGTAGGGGCTGGCAGCGCGGGCAGAAGTAGGTGCTGCGCGCGGCCTGGACACAGTGCCGGATTGGCGTCCCGCATTGCCCGCAAGGTTCACCCTTGCGGCCATAGACGCGCAGGCGTTCTTGGTAGAAGCGGGACTCTCCCTCGCTGGCCGAGCCGTAGTAGAAGAGTCCGTCGCGGCCGCCCGCGAAATCGAGCGGGATGGTCGAGCCGCATTCGATGGCCTCGGTCAGGACTTCGCGGATAGTTTGGCGAAGGCGGTCCAGTTGTTCCGGCTTCACGCGGTTGGCCGGCTTGAGCGGGGAAATCCCGGCCCGGAAGAGCGCCTCGCTGGCGTAGATGTTGCCCACGCCGGCGACGACCGACTGGTCGAGGAGCTTGACCTTGATCGGTTGCCGGGAGCGGCTGAGCGCCGCGGCAAAACCCGCCGCCGTGAAATCGTCCGTCAGCGGTTCGGGACCCAGTTCGCCGAGACCCGCCGTGGCGAGGTTGAAGCGGCCGAAGTAGCGGGTGTCCTCGAACACAAACCGGCTCGGCCCGAGGTCGAGCGACACGGCGGCGTGTTTGGGCAGCGGCGCGTCGGCCGGTTGGAGGAACATGCGTCCCGTCATGCCCAGATGACCGACGAGAGTAATGCTCGGACCGGCGTCGGCAGGGGCAGCCAGTTCAAAGAGCAGATACTTCGCCCGTCGGGTGACCGGGCCGAAGGTGCGACCCGTCAACGCCGCCGTCAGGGCTTTCACTGGGGTGGGGCGGACGACTTTCTCGCGATGCACGCGGACGCCGCGGATGGTTTTGCCGCGCACCAAGGGGGCGAGGTGGCGGGCGAGAACCTCGACTTCGGGCAACTCGGGCATGGCGACGCGGGATGGCCGTTCAGGAACCGGTCGGCCGCGCGTTGGTCGCCGGGGTGGTCAGGGCGGCGATCGTGTGTAAGGCGACCAAGGTCAGCCCGAAGTAAACAAACTGCTGGAAGGCCCCGGTGAACTCATTGGTGAGCCATTGTCCGAAGCCCAGTTGCAGGAACACAAACAGGCTGCCCACGAGCGTGGCGCCCAGGAGCACTGGCTTCTGCTTCCCGAGGAATTCGAGCCGGAGCAATGCCACGGTCGCGAGCACGGCCACCAACGCCTCGCTGAGGGCGAGAATCCAAAAAGTCGCCGCCAAGCCCGGGACGCGGGCTAGCAAGGTGGAGCCGAATTTGCCGGCGAACCAATCCGGCACCCCGGACTGCAGTTTGCCGAGGGCGGCGAAGCCCCAGACCATGAGATAGAGGAGATTGATCGCGAGCAGTGTGGCGGATCGCAGCCACCCCGGAAGTTGCGCCATCATGAGGGCGAGGGTGGCGCACGGCGGCTGACTTGGCGAGCGCGCAAGCCGCGGGGCCAGATCGTCACTTAGGCTCGACCCAGAAGCTGCGGAACCTGCGGTCAGCCGCTTGCTTGGGTTGCTTTCGGTTCCCGTCGTCGCTCAGCACAAGCAGCCGTGGATGCTCCGCCGCTCCATAGGCGGTGATGGCCTCCGGGTTGAAATGCTTGAAGCTCCCATGCTCCAACGGCTCCGGGGTTTTTCCGGGACCGGCCCAACGGTAGAGTTGCTGCTTCCCACCGTCGGTCGGATGCCCGGCGATCAGGAAGTATTCCCGGCCGGTCCACACGAGGTCGCGAACGCCCTGGCCGCCCAGGTCGAGCTGGATTCCCTCGCCGAACCGGGCCTGCTTGCCGGTGGCCAGTTCGGCGGGATTCAACAGCGGCACGAGCAAGGCCTTGCCCTCGGCCAGCGGGCTGCGCAAGGCGATGAACAGTCCGCCTTCGGGCGTGGCAGCGAGGCCCTCGATGTTGAGCCCGCCGTCTTTTTCCGGACTCAGGCGCGCGGCGTTGCCGAGGCCGAAGCGGGCCAGCTGTGGCGCGGCGGCCAGGTCAGCGAGCAATCCGCCGTAGGCCGGGCCCACTGGCTCCAGTTGGATTGCACCGGCGCGGGTGGACAAGCGGGTGGCCAGCAGCCGTTGCCGGGCGGGACGATTCTTGCCGTCTTTGTTCCGTCCGTGGGAGCCGATCCAGTAAATGACATCCCCGATTCGGGCCGCTCCTTCGAAGTCGGCTTCCTCGATCTTCCCGCCATGGAATCCGAGCCAGGCCGTGACATCGAATGACGCGCTGGGTTCCGGTGCGCCGGCGTTGGTGTAGAGCCGGAGCACGTTGTCCTCATCGCTGGCGGCGAGAAACTGGTCCTCGCCGATTGCGATTACGGCCGAGGCGTTGGCCATGCCGAGGTGCGTGGTCACCGCGGGCGGTGCGGCTTGCAGGCAGCCACACAGCATTGAAAGGCCGAACAGGGACAATTGTGAAGCAGCGCGCGGCATGATCGATGGCTTGGAGACAAGCTGTCCGGCAAAACTGGTGCCGTCAAAGGGGACGCCCAGAAAATGACGACCGGGCGAAAGCCGTTGGGCGTGGCGGCTTGGACCAAGAAGTGTGTCAGGGCTCGCCTCCTGGGCGAGGGCGATTCAAATTCGGTCGGTGGAGCTGATCGAATCTCACTTCAAGGGCTGGGCCAAACCTGGTCCACAGCCGCCAGGCCTTGCCGCGGGCGTGGTGCTGGAAACCGCTGAAACGCTCGACGCCGTGGCCGGACGTTTCCGGCTGTTTCAACTGCGCGACGGGCACCGGTTCTCCACCGACGACGTGCTGACCGCGTGGTATGGCACGAGCTGGTGTCCCACCGCCCAGACCGCCCTCGACCTTGGCAGCGGCATCGGCACGGTGGGCACGGTGGTCGCTTGGCGACTCCCGGGAGCCCGGCTGGTCACGGTCGAGGCCCAGGAGGTCAGCGTAGCGCTGGCTAGGAAATCCGTCCGCTACAACGGCCTGGAGGCCCGCTACGAAATCCGGCTGGGCGATTTCCGGGACCCAGGAGTGCTGCGCGCCGACGAACACTTTGACCTGATCACCGGCAGCCCGCCGTATTTTCCGCCGGGCACTGGGGTCGAGAGCGAACATCCGCAGAAGCTGGCTTGCCGCTTTGAGCTTCGCGGCACTGTGGCCGATTATTGTGCCACGGCGGCGAAGCACCTCGCGCCCGGCGGTTTCTTCGCGTGTGTGTTCCCGAATGAGCCGGCGCAACTTGCGCGGGTGGAAGCCGGGGCCCGCGAGGCGGGGCTTGTCATCGTGCGGCGACGCCCGGTGGTGTTCCGCGAGGGAGATCCGGCCTTGATCGGACTGTTCGGGCTGATGCGCGCGACGGATCTACCGGAGTGGTTCCGGGGGCAGACTTGGGTGGAGCCGGATCTCATCATTCGCACCCGCGAAGGGAAGATTCACCCGGAGTATTCCGCCGTGAAACTGGCGATTGGCTTTCCGCCCTGACTTACCGGGCTTCTGCCGCTGTCCGGAAACAAAAAGGCCCGCGGATAATTCCGCGGGCCGGGTGATGAAAGCGGGCGCGAGGCGCTCAGTATTCCGTGTTCTTCTTCAGGCCGGGTTGCGGCACCGGGTAACGGCCGTCGGCATCGGGCATGACCGGGGCGGGGCCGTCCGCGGTCAGGTTCTCGACGTTGGGCGCCAATTCCTCGGTGCCGTTCCAGATTTCGTCGTAGGTGATCTTCTGGCCGGTGTGCGCCGCCTTGCGGCCGAGCACGCAGGTGAGGCTGGCCTGCACGGACCGCTTGACCTCGTTGTAGGGCGTATTGTTGCGGATCGCGTCCACGAGGTCCTGCCACTCGACCTGGTAGGGATCGAGTTCCGGGCCTTCCTTCGGCGCGCGCCAGGCGATGTCGGCATTGGTCATCTTCTGGCTCTTGTAGATGCGGGCGCTGGACGGCCAGTGCGAGTTGGAGGAGATGACGGCCAGGCCCTTCGAGCCGTGGGCGTAGCTGGCGAACGCGTCGTTGCAGCCTTCCATGCAGCGGCCGTAGAAGAAGAGCTTCGAACCGTCGGCGAAGGTGTATTCCACCGAGTAGTTGTCGAAGTTCTGGTCCACGTTGTCGCCGCGGAAATGACGGCCACCGGAGGCCTCGGCGGAGACCGGCCAGGCGTCTTTCATCCAGCAGCACTCGTCGATGTTGTGGATGTAGTAGTCGCTGAAGCAGCCGCCGGAGGCCCACAGGAAGCTGTGGAAACGGCGGATCTGGAACAGGGTCTCGCTCTCGCCTTCGGGCTTGCGGGTGGAGCGGAACGAGGCGACCGGCCCGTGCATGCGGTAGGCGCGCATGGCGATGATGTCGCCGATCTGGCCTTCCTTGATGCGATTGAAAAGCTCCTGCCGGGTCTTGCAGTGACGGATCATCAGGCCGACGCCGACCTTGAGGTTCTTGGCCGCGGCTTGGTCGGCGAGGTCGAACATGCGGCGCCCGCTCGGTCCGTCGACGCAGATGGGCTTTTCCATGAACACGTGCAGGCCACGCTCGATGGCGGCCTTGAACATGACCCAGCGGAAGGCCGGGGGCGTGGTCAGGATGATGATGTCCTTGCCAGGGCGGAGGACGTCCATCGCCTTCTTGTAGCCGTCGAAGCCGACGAACTTGCGGTCGTCCGAGACATCGACCTTGTCGCCGAACTTGCCCTTCAGGCCCTCGTAGGCGGACTTGATGCGGCTGTCGAACACGTCGGCCATCGCCACCAGCTTCATCGGGGCGGACTCGACGGACAGGGCATTGGCGCAGGCGCCGGTGCCGCGGCCGCCGGGACCGGCGACGGCGATGTGCATCGTATTGTCCTCAGCGGCGAAGACGTGGGGAAGTTTGACGCCGGCCAGCGCGCCGGCGGCGGCGATGGTCCCGGTCTGCTTGAGGAATCCACGCCGAGACGTGGACACGGCTGAATCTTCTGAAGGGGAATCGTGCATACGTGATGAGAGTCAGTGACGTGGCCGCGTGCCGTCAACTTCGAGCTTTTAGCAAACTTTGTTGAAACCACCTCACGCAGGGCTGGGTGTTGTTGCCAGACCGGGCGCAGTGCCCGGCAGCAAGAATCTCCAAGCATGAAACCGTCATTCAAATCCGTTGTGGCCGCCGTTGCGATCGGTGTGGCCATGTCCGTCGCCGCCATTGCCGAAACCACGCCGCCAGGCTTCGTGGATTTCGGAAAACTCACCCCAACGGCCGACGGGGGCGAATTCGTCGAGGTGAAGCTCAGCCGCGGGCTCATCCAGATGGCGTCGAAGTTCACCCGGAAACATGAACCCGACGTCGCCGACCTGCTCAAGAATCTGGAGTCCGTGCGCGTCAATGTCGTGCCGCTGGGCGACGACAACCGAGGCGAGACGGAGAAGAAGGCGGAGTCCATCCGGACCGAACTCGAAGGCAAAGGCTGGGAGCAAATCGTGAGCGTGCGGGAGAAGAACCAGAACGTGGCCGTGCTGCTCAAGACGCGGGACTCCGAAACCGTCGAAGGCGTGGTCGTGACCGTCCTCGAGGGCGGCAATCAGGCGATCTTCGTCAATGTCGTCGGGAACGTGAAGCTGGAGGATATTGCCCGGCTCGGCGAGAAGCTGAACCTGGAGCCGCTCCGGCAGGTGGGGGAGGCAATTTCCAAGGAGGCCGGAAAGGAACCGGCAGCCAAGCAACCCTGACCGCCACACCTCGCCCCGCCGTTGCCCATCCCGCCGTCGCCGATGAATTCAATTCCCGAACCCACGCCCGCCGTCTCTCCCGCGCCTCGCCGCCGGTTCAAATGGCGCTACCTGTTCCTCGGCGTGTTGGCGGCGGGCGCGTTGCTCGTCGTGGCGTTAGTTTTGTCGCTGTTGCCGGGTCGTGAGGTGCGGGTCATTCGCAGTGCGGTGGCGAGCGCCCATTCGGCCGGAGTTGATACCAAGATTTCCTTCGGTGTAGGCCGAGTTGCGCTGGGTTTGGCGCGGTTCATCGGCGGTTTTGGTCCGCTGGATGCCGACGCGAAATTGGCCTTGGGCGCCATCCGTGGAGCGGACGTCAGCATCCAGGAACTCCGGGAAAAACTGGCCCCCGCGGAACGCGTGAAAGTGCTCGAAGCCACCGACGAGGCGATGGGCCGCAAGGGGTGGGAGCGAGTGGTCGGGGTCGTGGAAAGTGACGCCCACATGGGGGACGAAATCGTCGGGATCTACGCGCCCCGGACCCTCAAGTCCGACGAAGAACTCAGCCTGGCGCTGTTCGTCCTGGAGGACCGGCAGTTGATCACCGTTGCCGCGCGCTGTCGGTTGGAGCCGTTGATCGAGCTCGCCAGCCGGCACGGCGCCTTTCAGCGGCACGCCGACGAAAACTAGGCGTGCAGGCTTAACTGGGGCCGTCCTGGCCGGGCAGTTTCACGACGATCCGAACGGGCGAGTTTTGCTGGGCCTTAACCGCCTGGGCGGCCAAGGCGTTCTGCTCCAGCGTCCAGAGTTGCGAACTTGCCCCAAACGCCTCCGGAGTCTTGGGGTATTCGCGGATCAGTTGTTCCAGCAGCTTGCGGGCGGCCGGCTCGTTGTTCCGGAACTTCAATTGCCAGGTCGCGAGATGGGAAAGCCAGCGGGGAACGCGGTCGGCGGGCCGGTCAGGGCGCGCGAGCAGGGCTTCGATTCCCTTGATGGCGGCGTTGGCGTCACCCAGTTCCTCGGCTTGCAGGATGGCTGCACGTTCAAGCAGGTCGAGGTTTGCGGGCTGAAGTCCGAGGCGAATATGCAGCCGGTCGAACTCGCGCCGCGCTTCTTCCCGGCGATCACTCGACAGTTCCGCGGGACGGGCCTCGGCGCCGGCATCGGTGAGGGACGGCAGCCGCAGTTTTCTGGGAGTCCGCTGGGCTGTGAGTTCTTCCCGATCCAGCGGGAGCTGCGCCACCCGGTGTTCGGCGTTGCGGGCAAACGGCGTGCCTTCGCAGCGGGCGATCAGTTCACGTAACGCTTGGCGGGCGGCTGGGGGATTTTCGCCCAGCTTGAGCTGCCAGTCGGCGAGACGGTTCAACGCCTGGGAAATCTGGAACGGCGTCAGGTTGGGTTGTTCGATGAGTTCGCGCAGGGTCGCCTCGGCGGATTCCAGGTCCCGGAAGTTCTCCGCATAGAGCGTGGCGAGCATCATCCAGCCTTCGACGTCATCCGCGCACTTCTCCAGCTCCTCGATGACGGCGGACTCGGCGTCCGCATATTTGCCGAGCTTCATCCGGCCGACGGCCTTGGCGTAGCTGAGGAAGGGCTTGGGTTTGGGGCGTCCCAAGACGTGCAACAGGGGCAACAGGAAAAGCACGGTGGAAAAACCGACAGCTCCCGGGCCCACCCACCACAGTAACAGGCCGGCCGGTGGCACGACCAGCAGGGCGTAGGTCGCGATCCAAGCCTTCCGGGCCGGGCCCAGCAGATCTTGGAGTGGCAAGCGCGGAACCAACTGGGCGAGGGCAAAGGCCGACCAGAACGAGCTGACCAGCAATAGTGTGATGCCGACCGCGGTGGCGAGGGCCGGGCCGGGGGTGACATACTGGCGGGTATTGATCACGGCGCCGGGCATCAGTGGAACCACCCGCTGCAACACGCCGGCTTGGACCAGCAGATTCCAGATGACGAGGAACAGGATTGGCGTGGCGAATCCGCGGAACGCCCAGCTCGCCAGTTCTCGTTTCGCCTCTGCGTCGTCCTCGCCGCGGATCCGTAGCCAATGATGGACCGTGAGCGCGATGAGCAGGGCGCTCAGCGCAACTCCCGACCCGAGAATGGCAATACCGTTGGGCACGTCCGGATGACAGCAGGCACCCGGAATCCCTCAAGGTGATTGTAGCGGGCGTCCGCCGAACGGTTGATTCTGACCGGACTGAACATCCCTGCTCACGCCGCGAAACGAAAACGGGGCGCCGTGAGGCGCCCCGCAAAGCAGTCTGGGTGTTGGAATTTAGTTGCTGCCTTCGATGGCCAGCAGCTCCACCTCAAAGATCAGCGTGGCGCCCGGGCCGATCTTGGGGCCGGCTCCGCGATCGCCGTAGGCCAACGGGGCCGGAATGACGAACTTGAACTTCTCGCCTTCCTTCATGAGCTGAACGCCTTCGGTCCAGCCGGGAATCACGCCGTTCAGCGGGAAGGAAATCGGCTCCTTGCGCTCGACCGAGCTGTCGAAGACGGTGCCATCGATGAGGGTGCCATGGTAATGCACCTTCACGGTGTCGGTTGCCTTGGGGCTCTTGCCCTTGCCGTCGCCGGCCTTCAGCACCTGGTATTGGAGGCCAGAAGCGGTGGTCTTGACGCCTTCTTTCTTGGCGTTGGCGGCCAGAAACGCCTCGCCTGCCTTGCGATTGCCCTCACTGGCGGCTTGGTCTTCGGCATCCTTCTTGGAAGCGGCCTGCCGCTGGAGGGCGGTGAGGGCTTCCTGCACTTCCGCCTCGGTGAGGGCAAGTTTGCCGGCAAAACCGTCGGTGAGGCCCGCGGCGACGGCCTTCGCGTCGAGCTCGAAGGGCACACGTTTCAGGCTCTTCGCGATGTCCGCGCCGATGGCGTAGCTCGAGCGGTTCTTGGCGTCTTTGAGGTCGATCGTGGTTTCGGCCATGGTCGTGGTGACCACGGCCGCAGCCGTGATGACAGTAAGCAGGGTATTTTTCATTTCACTGGTGCGCCTGGCCATCCGGCGAAACGCGGCGGGCACCCTCCCGAAGGGGGCAGGGGTGGTCAAGTCGCGTCGCCTCCCAATTACGAGGCAACACGGGTCACAAGGTGACCACCGCCAACCAACCTTCGCTGCCGAACTGATGGCGGAACCGCTCGGCGGCGGCGTCCGCGGCGTCGCGGTTGGCGAACAGCGCGAAGGTGGTCGAACCGCTGCCGGACATCAGCGCACCCATCGCGCCGTGGGAACGCAGGAAGTCCTGGTAGAGCCGGAGGATCGGATATTTGCCGAACACCGGCGTTTCAAGGCTGTTGAACAGGCTGGAAGTGGCGGCTGCCAGATCAGATCCGCTGAACGCAGTGACTGATTCCGCGACCCGGCCGGGTTGGCCGTTGAGCGCTTCCGGGTAGCCGGCCAGTTCCCGAAACGCCCACGGAGTCGAGACTCCGAAGCCCGGTCGGAACAGCAGCAGGGCCCGATGCTTCAGGAGGGTGAATGGCGCGAGCGACGTGATTTGCTCGCCGCGTCCCGTCGCCGTGGCCGGGTAGGGCTGGAGGAAGAAGTTCACGTCCGAGCCGAGTCGGGCGGCGATCCGGTCGAGTTGGGCTGCGGAAAGCGGTCCACCGAACAATTCATTCAACAACAGGAGCGTCGTGGCGGCATTCGCACTGCCGGCGCCGATGCCCGCCGCGATGGGGAGGTTTTTCTCCAGATGCAGTTTGGCCCCGCCAGCAAGTCCCGATTCCGCGAAGAAGCCTTCCGCTGCGCGCCAAACCAGGTTGGTGGGGTCGCAGGGAAGTTCCGGCTTGGAACAGGACAGATCGATTCCGAAGGCCGTGGGTTCGGCGGATAGGACGTCGTGCAGCGGGACCGGGAAGAACAGTGTCTCCAGTTCGTGGAAGCCATCCGGTCGTCGTCCCAGGATGTTGAGGACGAAGTTGACCTTGCAGGCAGACGTTCGGGTGAGGTGCACGAAAAAGAAAAACGCGCCAACCGGGGTTGGCGCGTTCAAATCAGGAGTGTCGGTTCAGTAGTCGAACACCCGGAACCGGCTGCCCGGAATCATCGGCGCGATGTCGCCGCCGGACATGCCCATGCTGGTCTCGGGACGCAGGATCGAATTGTCCAGCGCGGCCGGCTTGTAGGAGTCCGGATAGACCTTCGTGTCCGGGAACACGTAAGGATCGCTCGGCAGCGGGAAGGTGAGCACTTCAAAGGCGCCGACCACGGTGCGGCCGATGGTGCGGTTGAATCCATGAATTGCTCCACGGGTGCCGCCGCCGGGGCCGTCGAACAGGGTGGATTGCTCGACGGAACGGTTCATTTCGCCCAAACGGATCGGCTCGGTCAGGTTGGTGATGCCACGGGCGAGTTTTCTCTCGGCGCTTTGGCAGCCGGTCAACGCGAGGGCCGCCACGGCGAGCAGGGGAAGGGGTCTCAGGAAACGCATACGTCTTAGCTGGATGCGCGAAGCGTATGCGGTGTCACGGTCGAGGCAAGCGTTCATTTGTGAACGGTCGAGTTATTCTTCGTCGGCCAACGCTTCTCGGGCGACTTGCTTCCGTTCACCCCAGCGCGCGATGACGACGGTGAGTTCGTAGAGCACCACGAGCGGCGCCGCCATGAGGAGCATGGTCAGCGGGTTGCCGTCCGGGGTCACGAAGCCGGCGATGACGAGGATCGCGACGTAGAAATAAGCCCGGAAGTCGCTCAGCTTGCGGGCGTCCAGCAGCCCGATCTTGACCAAGGTGAGCAGCACCAAAGGCAGTTGGAAGCTGATGCCCATGCCCAGCATGAACCAGCACATGAAGCTGATGTATTCGGTCGCCCGCCAGATGTCGGCGCCCAGGCCAAGCCATTTCGCGAATTCCACGGTGGCGCTGAGGGTGACCACCATCATGACGAAATAGCAGAACGCCACGCCCGCGAAGAAGAGCAGGCTAGCCGCCCCGGAAATCCGGAAGAGGAACCTTTTCTCGTGAACGTGCAGCGCCGGGAGGATGAATTGCCCTAGGAAAAATATGATGAACGGCGCGGCGATCGTCAGCCCGCCGTAGATCATGATTTGGATGGCGACATTGAACGCCTCCGCCGGGCCCAAGACCTGGACGCTGACCCGCATGCCGTAGGTTGCCTCCTTCGGAGGGTTGGGTTCGGGCACGACGGCCAGGACGTGATTGGTCCCAATCTCCAGCGGCTGGATCCGGAAATACGAATCGCGGTTCGTGGGAATTCCTGCGATCGGGAAGTTCGTGGCCGAGAACTTGGCCAACTGGTTCGTGCCCAGGATCAGCGCAATCTGGGGTTCGACGGTGAGCCGCTTTTCTTGGGCCTTCTTCAAGGGCCAGAACAGGAAATCGAAGATGTAGTTGCTGCCGCTGAGGCAGACCATCATGCCGATGACCGTGGAAACGACCACCTTGACGAGGGTCCAACGAAGGTCCTCGAGGTGTTCCAGAAAGCTTTTTACCGGGCCGCCGCCCTCGGCCTCTTCGGGGTCCGGGGGCAACACTTCCGTCTCGTCAGCCATGCGGGCAGGATGCGGACGTGTTAAGCCTTGGGCTCAGTCGGCGACTTGTCGGACTGGGCTACCGTCTCGGCCGCGGGGCGCGGTTGGGTAGCGGGACGGGGTTCCTCTTCCATCGAACGGTGCATCTCGTCCTGCACGTCACGGGAGGCCTTCTTGAACTCCTTGATGCCGGTGCCGACGCCCTTCATGAGTTCGGGCACTTTCTTGGCGCCGAACAGAATGAGAACGAGCACGCAAATGACGATGATTTCGGTCGTGCCGAGAAAGGCGAATTGGAAAGTCATGGGAGGAAAGGGGCTGATTTCAGGGCTTGGTCTGTTCGTTCCGTGCGTCGCGGGAGGCCCGCTTGAATTCACGAACCCCCTCGCCGAAGCCCTTCATGAGCTGGGGGATTTTGCGGGCGCCGAACAGCAAGATCAGCAACCCGAGAATCACCAGGATCTCGGTGGTGCCCAGAAAGGCGAGATGAGGGGCAGGCATGTTCATTGGCGGCGGCAACCTATTGGTCGTTGGAGCACGGGTAAAGATTCAATCGCCCTGCAAACAAAAGGCCCCGCCGTGGGGCGGGGCCTTGGATGCGCTCCGAAATTTACTTCACGGAGGGCAGCAGGATGATGAATTCGCCGCGGCGGTTCTTCTCCCAAGCCTTGTCGTCATGGCCGGGGTCGGCGGGTTGGTCTTCACCGAAACTAGTCGTGGTGATGCGGGAGCCGGAGATGCCCAAGCTGACCAACGCCTCGCGGACCGCCAAGGCACGGCGCTCGCCGAGCGAGCGGTTGTATTCCTCGGTGCCGCGTTCGTCGCAGTGGCCTTCGACAGCCAAGTCGTGGAGGGGGTTGCCCTTCAGGAATTCCGCGACCCGCTTCACCTTGTCCGATTCACTGGTCTTCAAGGTTGCGCGGTCGTATTCGAAATAGACGGTGTCGGCGGCAAACATGGCCCGATCCTCCTGGCGACCGTAGCGAAGATCCTTGTCGGGCAAGGGGTTACCTTCCGTGTTTTTGCCAGTGGAAGTGGGATCAAGCGGTAAATCCTGACCTCCCTGATTTGGATTCGACGGCAACGGCCGTCCATTCCCGCCCGAGGAGTTCGAGTTATTGAAAGGGTTCGTGTTCCCGATTGGGGGCGGAGTCGAGGGATTACCGACGGGACCCGAGGTGCCGCGCGGGATCGGAGTGACGTTCTTGGGCGTGTTTTTGCATCCCGCTCCGGCGACGGAGAGGGCCACGATGAGGGGGAGAAGACCAAACTTGGTCGAAAGCTTCATACGGAATCCTGAGGTGCGGATCATCTGGCCCAACTGGGCTGGGAACAGTTGCCCGTCACCTTCGCGACATCCTTTACGCGGCCCGTGGGCACGTCAAGCAGCGACAGTTTTCTTGAGCCGCCCTTGCCGCGGGTGAAGGCCAAGGTCCGCGAATTCGGGGCCCAGGACGGGTCTTCACCCGGCGTGATGGCCTTCGCGTCGCCGCCGCCGGCCGGCACGACGTAGATGGTGAATTCGCCGGCGCTGCGGGTGAAGGCGATCTGTTTGCCGTCCGGAGACCAGTCGGGCTCGGTGCAATGGACAACGCCGCCGACCTTCAGCCGGGTCATTTCGCCACCGGCCGCCGGCACCGTGAACAGGGTGGGGCGACCCGGATCATCGGAAACGAAACAAAGTGTGCGACCGTCCGGCGACCAAGTGGGCGTGGCTTCGGCCCCCTTGGTGCGGGTCAGTTGGCGCAAACCACTGCCGTCCAAGTTGGCAACCCACAGGTCGGGGCTGCCGGACTTGCTCAGGATCATCGCCACTTTGGACCCGTCCGGAGAGATGGAAGGACTGATATTGCTGCCGGCAAAGGCGGCCACCACGTTGCGATTGCCGGTGCGCAGGTCGTGGGAATAGATCGCTGGACCGGCGCCGCCGCGGTAGCTGGCATAGAACAGCCGCAGGCTGCCGGGAACCCAGGCCGGCGCGGCCACGATGGAATTGTCCTCGGTAAGTTGGACCGAGTTTTCCCCGTCGAAGTCAGCGACGTAGATTTCCGAGACGTTCTGGCCGAGCTTGTTGCGTTGGCCGGTGGCGAGCTTGAACGCAAGCTTGGTGCGGGCGATGCCTGGGGCGCCGGTGATGGTTTTGACCACGTCATCGGCCAAGGTGTGGGCCTGCGAGCGTTGGGTGCCGCCGGGATAGACGCGGGCGAACAGGGTTTGCTGATTGCCGTTGTCTACCAAGGTGCCCTTCACATCGCCGGACGCGGCGCCATTCAGGGTGTATTGCGGATTACTGGCGCGGACCTCAAAGCCGGCCACCGCCAGGTCGAATTCCAAGATGGACTGCGTCTCTCGCGAATATCCGGAGATGGCGATGGGAATGACCTTGGTGGCCTTGCCGTCGATGACGACGTCGGCGGCTTGGACCGATCCGGCGGCGAGCAGGCCGGCGGTCAGGCGGCCTACCAAGTTCAGCAAGCGGAGCAGGGGGAAGCGGAGCGTCATAGGGTGGAATCGGCGTCGAGACGGAATTGGATGGTGAAAACTCGTTTGGAATCTTTGGTGGTGTCCGGCAGTGGCCGGAGTTTCGGGTAGCGGCGGAGGACTTCGCGAACGGATTCGTCCACGTCGCGAACGCCGCTCGGTTCGGTCAGCTTGAAATCAAGGACGGTGCCGTCCTTGGCGACCTCGACGCTGGCGCCAACGCTGGCCCGGGCCCGGGAGACGGACCGTGGGCTTTTCCAGCGTTCGCGGTAGAACGTGCCAAGATACGAGATGTAGGGCGCGTAGGCCTGTCCTCCGGGGCCGGGAATCTCCAGCACCGAGGCGGAACCGACGCCGGAGGAAATGGTTTCCGCTCCGGACTGAATCCGGCTGGCGATATTGCGCCGGGCGGCATTGGCGGACTCGATCGCCTCGCGGCGGCGGTCCGACGCTTCACGTTCCTCCCGCTCCTCGCGCTCGCGGCGTTCCGCGGCTTCGCGCTCCTTGCGGCTTTCTTCCTCCGTATTGTTGGGGCGCGTCACTTTCTTCCCGGCGACTTGGACCGCCGGTTTGGTGGCGCGGCGAGTATTGTCGACATCCTGCGCCTTTTCCTTCGGCTCGTTTTTGTTCGCCGGCAGGTCTTTGGCCGCAACCTTTTCGTTCTTCGGCTCCGGCTTCTCCGGTTTGTCTGGCTTGGGTTCAGCGCGTTTTTCGATCTTGGGCGGAACCGGCGGCTTGATGTCCTTGGTTACTTCCTTCGGGGGCGATTTTGGAGTCGTGGGTGGAGGCAGTGGTTGGCTCGGAGGCTGACTGGATTGGGCCGGCGGCTGTTTCGCGTTCGGATTGCCGCCGCCGATTTGGTCCCCGTCGGTCAGCTTCAGGTCGGTGGGCAGAAGTTCCAGGACCGGAACACTCGGAATCTCAGGCTTGGGAGCGAAAGCCGCGGCCGTAATGAGCACCGTCATCAGGATCCCGTGGAAGGCAACGGAGCCGACCAGGCAGCGCTTTTGGGTGCGGTCCATGTTCAGCGGCGCGGGTCTTCGGTGTTCAGCTTGAAGCGGGTGATGCCGTTGCGCTGGCACAGATCGAGGATTCTGACGGGCAGGCGGTAGGCGCCTTCGGCGGGGGCCCGGATCTCGATGACACTGTTCGTGTTACGCCGATAGGCCTCGATCAGCCCCCGTTCCAGGTCGGCGTCGGTCCGAAGCGTCTTTCCGTTGATACGATAGGTTCCTTTGGTGTCGACCTCGACCGAGACAATGTCACTGCGCTTGGCCAACGTCTTGGTGCTGCCGCCCGCGGGGAGTTTCAGGTCGATGCTGCCCTCGAGGAGGGGCGTGGTAATGATGAAAATGATCAGCAGCACGAAGGCGAGGTCGAGCAGCGGGGTGATGTTGATCTCATTCAACGTCACCAACTGATTTCGCTGGGAGAATCGGCGCATGCTACCAGAGGCGGGGAAAGGGTATGTCAGCCAGCCAGATGACCAGCACGGCGGCCACGACAATCACGAGGATCGCAGCGCCAAAGTAGAGCAGATTGAAGCGCCCTGATCCGGTCCGGCGAACCCGGTCCTTTACCGTCTTGTGGAGCCGGTGCTGGCATTTTTCGCAGCGGGAGATCACCCGCGGATTCTTGTGCCCGCAGCCGGAGCAGAGCACGAACAGGTGCGCGCCACAGCGATCGCACCGTTCGAGGTGCAGGTCGCAGAGATGTTCGCATTTGACGCATAGGGTGGCTTTCGCGCTGTCGGTTTGCCGGGTGTGGGAGGGCAAATCTTCCTGCATGGTCGTCAGTCGTCTTTGAGGAATTCAGTTTCCATCCGCGACGCCAAGAGTTGGGCGAAGTTATCCAGCTCGACCGTTTGGGTGCGCAAATGGTGGACGAGCCAGTTGTAACCAAACATCGACGGGATCGCCACCAAAAGTCCGGCCACGGTGGTGACCAAGGCCGCGGCGACGCCCGGAGCCATGAAGGAAAGGTCCGGTCGCGAGCCCATCATCGCCGCCTTGGCCACGCCGCCGAACGCATCCATGACGCCCCAGACCGTGCCCAGCAGACCCATGAACGGGGCGCCACTCACGGCGATCGCCAAAAGGATCAGCCCGGACTCCAGCCGCAGGGATTCGCGGGCCACGGCGCCTTCGAGTGACCGCTTGATGTGCTCGATGCTCTTGATGGACAGGTGCTGTTTCCGGGTGCCGTCGGCCTGCTTGAGCCGCGAGTCCAGTTCGCTGCAGCCGTCCTTGTAGACGCCGAACAGGGGGCAACCATCCACCTCGATGCGGCGGTCGAAAATGCCGAGCACGGAAGCCTGACCGCGGAATTCCGCCTCGAAAAAGTGGTTCAACTTGCGCGCCCGGTGCATTTGAAGGGCCTTTGAAGCCATCACCGACCAGGCGAAAACCGAGAAAATCATCAGCACGACGATGATGATTTTGGCCTCAAACGTGGCCTGCTCCCAGATCTCCACGAGCGAGAGCTTCTGCGGGGCCGCTGCGGCCAGGAGGCCGGCTATGTGATTCATGTGGCTAACTTCGATGAAATCTTCCAACGCGCGGCCTTCGTTTAGACCCCGGGTGTCGTGGGGTCAAAGCCTTTTGGACCGAAGGGCACTTGGACGCTCAGCGAGCCGACGTGGCGGCCGTTTGGCGTGTTCAAACCGCCGTTCGCCGGCGGTGAAATCGCAGGAAAGATTTCAGCTCGGCCGGGTTTTCCCGCCAGAATTCCACCAACGACGCAAACGCGGCCAGCGTTTGGGGGCGCAGGTGATGCTCAATGTCCTCCACTTCCTCGTCCACCGTTCCGGGTTCGAGGCCCAGGAGCCCGAACAAGTCGCTGAGGGTTCGGTGCCGGGCCTTGATCGTGACCGCCACCTCGCGGCCGGCGGCGGTCAGGGTGAATCCCCGGTAGCGCTCGTAGTTGACGTAACCGCGGGCGGCGAGTCGGCGGACCATGTTGGAAACCGTCGAACGGTTAAGACCCAGCGCTTCCGCGATGTCCGTGACCCGGGCGTAGCCCTTCGCCTCGACCAGTTCATGGATGCGCTCCAGGTGGTCCTCGGTGGACTCGGAGCGGCGCACGGTGGCGCCGGCATGGTCGGCGGTTGGCACGCGGCTGTGTTAGCAGCGGACCGGACTCCCGCCAAGTGTTGCCTGATCAAATATGTTTTATGGCAAAAACATTATGTTTGACGGGACACTCAGGGCCAACCAACGTGGCCACCATGACGGTTCGAATGCTGTCGGTCGGAGGGGAACTCCCGGGCTTGGGATTCAATCGAGGGCGATTCCAACGGCTATTGGTCACCCTTGGATTGGTCGTGCTGGTGGCAGCCGTGGGCTGCCGACCGGCCGCGAGGACGGGCGGCCCCAAACGCATCGTGACGACGTTCACGATCATCCAGGACATGGCCCAGAACGTGGCGGGGACCAATGCCGTGGTCGAGTCCATCACCAAACCCGGCGCCGAGATCCACGAATACGAGCCCACGCCCTTGGATATCGTGAAGGCGCAATCCGCCGATCTGGTGCTGTGGAACGGCTTCGGTTTGGAACGGTGGTTCGAGAAATTCTTCGGCAACGTGAAGTCGGTCCCCGTCGCGGTCCTGACCGATGGGATTTCGCCGCTGGGGATCTCGTCGGGGCCTTACGACGGCAAGCCCAATCCCCACAGCTGGATGTCCCCCGCCAATGCCTTGGTCTACGTGGAAAACATCCGCAAGGCTTTGGTGAAACTTGATCCCCCGAACGCCGCGGCCTACGACGCGAATGCGGCGGCCTACTCGACGAAACTGCGGGCAATCGACGCGCCGATCCGCGGCAAGCTGGCCGAAATCCCGGCGGAACAACGTTGGCTGGTCAGCAGCGAAGGCGCCTTCAGCTACCTGATCCGCGACTACGGGATGAAGGAACTCTACCTCTGGCCGGTGAATGCAGACGAGGAGGGCACACCGCAGCAGGTCCGCAAAGTCGTGGACACAGTGCGCGACCGGAAGATCCCGGTTGTGTTCGCGGAAAGCACCATCAGTGACAAGGCGATGAGGCAGGTTGCCGCCGAGACGGGAGCCCGCTTTGGTGGCGTGCTTTACGTCGATTCGCTGACGGGACCGGAAGGTCCGGCACCGACCTATCTGAAGCTCCTGGAATACAATGCCACCACGATCGTGAAGGGTTTCTTCGCGCCATGAGTGAGCCTGTTTCCGCCGCCCGGCCGGAGATCGACGTGGAGGTGGCCAACGTCACAGTGGCCTACAACAACGGAACCGTGGCGGTCCATGACGCGAGCTTTCGGCTCCGGGCAGGGACCATCTGCGCGCTCGTCGGCATCAATGGCAGCGGCAAATCTACCCTGTTCAAGACCATCATGGGTTTCCTCACGCCCAGCCAGGGTGCTGTTTCCATCGGCGGTGGCACGGTGAAGGCGGCGCAACGCCGCAACTGGGTCGCCTACGTGCCGCAGGCCGAGGAGGTGGATTGGTCCTTCCCAGTGAGTGTTTGGGACGTGGTGCTCATGGGGCGCTACGGCTATATGAATTTCCTCCGGATTCCGCGGGCCGAAGATCGCCGGTTGGCGGAGGAGAGCCTGCGCCGGGTGCAGATGTGGGATTTCCGTGACCGCCAGATCGGCGAACTGTCCGGCGGCCAGAAGAAGCGGGTGTTTCTGGCCCGGGCGCTCGCGCAACAGGGCCGGGTCATTCTGCTTGATGAGCCATTCACCGGCGTCGATGTGAAGACGGAGGCCGCCATCATTGACCTGCTTCGTGAACTTCGGGCTGCCGGTCACATCATGCTGGTCTCCACCCACAACCTCGGTTCGGTGCCGGAATTCTGCGACCACACGGTGATCATCAACCGGACGGTGCTGGCGGCCGGTCCGACCTCCGAGGTCTTCACGGAACAGAACCTGGCCAAGGCCTTCGGCGGTGTCCTGCGGCATTTCCGGTTTGGCGAATCCACGATCCAGAAGCACGACGGCCGGGCGGTCACCGTGCTGACCGACGACGAACGCCCGCTGGTCTTCGGCAAGGATGGGCACGTCGAGTATAGTCAGCGCTCGGGCCGGGAGGACGTCGTCCGGCAGCGGACGGAAGCGGAGGACGACGACTGATGGAATCCCTCGCCGTCCCCTTCCACTACGACTACATGCTCCGTGCAATGTGGGTGAGCGCCCTCATCGGCGGCGTCTGCGGCCTGCTTTCGTGTTTCGTCACGTTGAAAGGCTGGTCGCTGATGGGCGACGCGCTTTCTCACGCCGTGGTGCCGGGGGTGGCGTTGGCCTATCTGCTCGGGGCGCCGTTTGCGCTCGGAGCCTTCTTCGCCGGCCTGCTGGCGGCCTTGGGAATGGGCTTCGTGAAGGCGAAAACCAGCCTGCGGGAAGACGCCGTGATCGGGATCGTCTTCACCACGTTCTTCGCCGCGGGTTTGCTGCTGATCTCGCTTTATCCGAGCAACGTCAGCCTGAAGACCATTGTTTTCGGGAACATCCTCGGGATTTCCGCCGCGGACGTCCGGCAAGTCGTCGTGATTGCCCTGATTTGCCTGCTGACCCTGGCCTGCAAATGGCGCGACTTGGTCCTTTTCTGTTTCGATCCGGATCAGGCCCGGACTCTTGGCTTCAACGTCCGTCGGCTGCACCTGACGCTGTTGGCCCTGTTGTCCGCGACGGCGGTGGCGTCCATGCAGACGGTCGGTGCCTGTCTTGTGGTCGCCATGCTGGTTACCCCCGGGGCCACGGCCTACCTGTTGACCGACCGCTTTGGGCGCATGCTGGCGCTGGCCGGCGGAATGGGAGCTGTCGCGTCGTTTGCCGGCGCGTATGCCAGCTACTTCCTCGATGGTTCCACCGGCGGTTGCATCGTGGTCCTGCAGACGCTGATGTTTCTTGCCGCGCTCGTGTGGGCTCCCAAACACGGTCTGCTCGCCAACCGTGCGAAGCGGCGGCTGGCGGTGGGTTTGGCAAGGGAGGGTGCCGCGTGAACTGGCTGGCCCCGTTCCAATACGATTTCATGCTGACTGCCTTCGGCGTGGGGACGCTGGTCGGCTTGGTCTGTGCGGTGCTTTCCTGCTTCCTCGTGTTGAAAGGGTGGTCCCTCATGGGCGACGCCATCTCCCATGCCGTGTTGCCCGGGATCGTGGTTGCCTACGTGCTCGGGATCCCGCTGGCCATCGGGGCTTTTGCTTCCGGGCTGTTCTGCGCGGTCGGGACCGGCTTCATCAAGACCCACAGCCGGATCAAGGAGGACACCGTGATGGGCGTGGTCTTTACCGGGCTTTTCGCGCTGGGCCTCGTGATGTTCACGAAGGTTGAGACCGATCAACACCTCAACCACATCCTGTTTGGTAGCCTGCTTGGGATTCCGCGGACCCAAGTGATCCAGACCGTGGTCGCCGGTGGCTTTGCCCTGCTCGTCACGCTGCTCCTGCGGAAGGACCTGCTGCTCTTCTGCTTCGATCCGTCCCACGCGCGCAGCATCGGGCTCAACACCGCCGTCCTGAATTACGTGCTGCTGTCCCTGGTCGCGCTGACCATCGTCGCCGCGCTGCAAGCGGTGGGAATCATCCTGGTCGTGGCGATGCTGGTGACGCCGGGCTGCGTTGGTTTCCTGCTGGCCGATCGTTTCGGCCCGATGCTGCTGATCGCGGCCGGATCGGCGGTGTCCTCTTGCCTGGTCGGGATTTACATCAGCTTCTTCCTGAATGGTTCAACGGGAGCGTGCATCGTGCTGGCGCAGGCTGCCTGGTTCGTCGCTGCGCTGTTGTGGGCACCGAAGCGAGGGCTGCTGGCGAATCGCACCCCACCGAGCAAAAGGTCAGAAATAACGCTGGGCGATGCTCCCAAGACAGTAGTGGTGGACGGCAATAACTACGCAGACGAGCCCTAACCACACTTTGCGGAGGTCGAGCGACCATCGCTCGACGTGGCGTATGGCCCCCAAAGAGCAGAGCCCCAAGACGGTGACATAGAACGGAATCAGGTATCGCCCGTGAATGCTCGGGGAAAACTCACTGAAGGCGCTGGCCGAAGCGGTGAGGACCAAGCAGCAACACGCACCAAGGACCCAGCAAAATGCCGTCCATTTGTCGAATCCAGGCAGGGTCCTCTTGCTCGGAAGCGTCCACCCGATGAGCCCAAGCACAAACAGGCCGACCATAACTGATATTGCTGAATCGGGCAGCCAGACGTCGTTGTAACCGAGGTAACTCCAGAAAAGCACGGAGGTCAGGTAGTCGTGATCTCCGATGCCGAACGAGCCGAAGACCGCGGCGGCAGTTCTTGCCACGTAACTCCAGCCGGTGAGGCGCCAACCTGTGTCGTTCCAATTGTCGGACCCCATCGAAGGCAGGCGAAGTCGGGCCTGAAATTCCCACGATGGAAGCGCCTCTTTCATGGGGGGGAGTTGCGGGCTCGGAGACACGGCAATCCAACCTTGCCACAACAGGATGCTGGCCAAAGGCAGCCATCGCAACCAGTGGGGCAAAGAACCGGGGAGGGAAACGAGCGTTTTGGGGTGCCCACCCCCGGTCAGTTTGTTGGAAAGCCATTCGAACCCAAATCCCAACATTCCGGCAGATGCTGCGCCCCCCCACCAAAGCAACCACCACGAGTCGCTGGGTAACGGATAGCGGAGGACTTTCGAACCCCAAGTTGCCATCAACGCGTTGTGTTCCGGGGTGGCGACCAGAGAGGAAGCGCCGACGGAGAGGGCGATTGCCGCCCAAAAGCCCATCGACTCGCCGGATGAGGATCCGCCGTGATTTTCGCCGGTGCGGCGCCTGGCAGACAACCCGATCAGCGTGGCAACCAAACCTGCCACCCAAGCGATTAGGGTGGCCGAATTCTGCAAGGCGAGTCCCATGGCAGAACCCAAGACCAACCCGGCCACGGCATCTCGGCGACCGCCTGTGATTCTGACCAGACTTCCCACGGCCAACACTCCCAGACCCAGCGCGAAAGCCCAATTGGATACGGTCATGGCAAACCACGTTACCGAGGGGGCCAGCAGCAGCAGCCCGATGGAAAGTGCCCGCCCTTTGCCCGGGCCGCTGAGGGCGGCGGCGATTCCCACGAACAGGCTGATGGTGAAGGCGCTGAAGAGCCGGAAGAGCATCAGGGTTTTGGGCAAGGTCGCACTGCCGAACATCCACCAGGCGACCGCCCAAACTCTGGCCGCCAAGGCGCTTCGCATCGGGACATTCGAGTCCATGTTCCCGACTGAAAAGACGAACCAATCCAACGGGGCGTCCAGGTCGGCGGTCGCAAACTTTTGCTCCGGGCGGTTGGTGAGGCGCACGGCGTGGGCCCTGAGGCCAAACCGCTGGAACTCGGTCACGTGTTCCGGGGTCCCGCGCCATCGGAGAATACTGACCAGGTGTGACGGCTCATCCGGACCTTGGAGGGGGGGCGTGATCAGGGCGAAATCGACGCTGAGCGCCAACGACAGCGAGAAAATCGCCATCGCTTCGCCGCGCGATCCGGAGCCCATGTTGGTCCAGGCGGAAGATGCCTGCCAAACGAAGCAAGAACCCCAAACCAATAGGGATGAGAGCGAGAAACCAACCCACCACCAAGATTGGCTCGGCAACCCCCACCACTGGCGAAGCAGTTCGCAACGGGAGAGCGGAGCGACTGGGCTGGCTACCGAGTAGCTTCCTTGCGGAAACGCCCATCGCCTCAGGTTAGCCGGGTCGCCCTTGTGGGGGGCAACGTCGATGGCCAGCGTGCCTGGCCAGGTTTCCCGCCGGAAGTCCTCCGGGCGGGTAGCTGCTCCACCATTGCACCGCAGGCGGACCGATACGGGTTCAGTGGTTCGAAAAGAAAGCGAGAAGGCATTTGTCCCGGCCGCGGCGTTTGTTCCTTGGGAAACCCGCCGCAGTTCAACCAAATCCCCGGAATGCAGATTTTTCCGCGGGGCAGAGTATTGGTTGCCGCCTGTCGTGGAGATCAACCTTAGGTCATCCACTTGGATCGGCGCGGATTTCAGGCGTCCGACCGGCGTGCTTGAATCAGAGATTTCAAAGCGGAGGGAGATGATTTCAGCATTCGCGAGGTTGGTGCTTGAAAACTCCCGCAGGTCGAGTCGGTGGTGGAATCCGGTGTCGCCATCCTGCGAACGTTCCAGGGGAACTGCGATGAATGTATGGAGAGTGCCTGGGCGATCAAACTGCCAGCTATCAAGGCAACGGGTTTGGAAGGAACTCGTAGGTCGAGTCAGCCAAAACATCAGCAAAGCCGCATGGGCCAAGGCGATTATCGCCGGCGTGAGGAACGCTGACCTTAACTTCATCGATAGCCAAGTGTTGGGGGAGGTTCGAGGCAGTGGCACTGAACCGTGAATGCAACTGCCTCGCTCAGGTCGATTTTCGGCGCACGGTCCAGGCTGCTGCCAAGATCAAGCTTACCGAAATCCCGGCACCTATGTTACCCTCGGGAACTTCAATCCGAAGGTTGTCAATCGCCAACCCGTGGTCGGCATTGGCGTTGTCGGGATCTGCCCACCGGAACATGATCTCTTCCCCGGGTTCCAGCAGCTGATTGAAGACCACCGATTCCTCCAGGAGAAGACGATTGCCCGCGAGGTTTCCGTCCAAGGCTGATGCCGCCGTCGCGCCGAAGACCGGCGAGACAAAGTCCAGTGCCGGGACTGAGCTGAATCCGATGTCCGCAGGATTGGTCAGGGGCAAGCTGCTGATCTTGTATCCGAATTCCAGCCGGTGAGATGCGACATTGTTGGCCTTCCGCCATTGCTCGCCGACGAATGACAGGTTGAACCCGGGGTAGATGGTGGTTGCGGTGTCGTTGACGAACCTGACCCCCAAATAGGTCGTTGCACTATTGCCGGCGACCGAACCGAGCGCGCGCTCGGTTGATCCGGAGCTTCCATAGCTATAGGCCGAGACCGAGCTGCTTCCACCATCGTTCGCGTTGTAGGTGGCGCGGGAAAGATACCAGCCGGGAATGGTGGTATTGTTCACCCACGAATGGCCGGTCCCCGAAATGGCCAAGCTGTCGAAATTCTGCGTGTAGGTGGCGTTGAGCAGCGAACTCAGGGGAATTTGGCCGTAAAGATGGATTCCGGCGATCATCGACCCGGCCAATAGAATCGGTTTGGTGCAGCCCACGGAGAACGGAATATCAGCGGAAAGCGGCGGCGGCAACTTCGCATCGTCGTGGTCCCGAGTTAAGGGCGTCGCCCGCCGCGTGGGGTGAGGAATTGGGCTCAGTGCATCTCCACCGCGCACGACCCAAGTCCGCCGCGGAAGTAGTTGAACTGCACGTTGGGGTGTTCCGCGAGCAGCGACATGGGCACCGCGGTGTCCACGATGCCCTTCGAGATCATCAGCGCGGTCAGGCGCTGGCCGAGCGGGTTGTCGTGGTTGCCGGCGTGCCAGATTGAGACTTTTTCGGCCTGCCAGGTTTCGACCGGTCCCACGGTGATCGCGCGGGTAGGAACCATGGTGATGTTGCCGCCGCCGCTGGTCCGGGCGTTCTGGGCAAGGGTCAGCGGATGCAGATCGACCACTCGGGTGGCGAGCTTGCGAAATTCGGCGGCGGTGGGCGGCTCGTGTTTCCATTTGCCGCGCCGGGGCAGGGGATCGTTGAAGGCCCAGTGCTTGATGTCGCCCTGGCCGCCCTGCATCACGGCACAGCGGACGCCGGCGTTCCACGACGCGCGGTAAGCCGATGTGTCGCCCTTGGGGAAATGCAAGTTGGCGTCGGGCGGCCGGAGCTTCCGGTCGATGCGGTTGAAGCACAGCTCCCGGTCGGCCCGTTCGAAGGAGAGGGGATGGGTAACCGGCGTCTCGCGTCCCGTTTCGGCATCGAACCATTCGTCCATGCCCCAGAAATGCGCCGAGCCCAGGTGCAGGCCGAGTGAGTTCACCAGGCGGGCCACCAGGGGCAGCTGTTCGGTTGGCCCGATGGGGCCGCAGATGCCCACAGGGTTATCGGGCGTGCTTTGGCGCCAGGCGGAAATGTATTCCAGCGCCTCGGCGAGATAGAAGTCCTCCAGGGTGTCGTAGAAGACGACCTTGAAGCCGGGCCGGGATAGCTTCGCGAGCTTCTCGGGCGTCAGCCGGGCGGCGTCGGCGATGAGCTCCGAATCGAGCGTGGTGTAGTCCCACCAGTCGGGGGCGATGGCGCTGAGCTTGCGTGGCATGGGCGGAGCATTGCGAATCAGGCCCGGGCGGGGAAGGCAAAGCTCGGTCCGCAAACGAGGCAGCTGCATTCCCCGGAATTCTCTTTTGCCTTCCGGCCGACGCGCTTCAACCTCCCGCCGCGTGACGAAACCGTTGGCCATCGTCTTTCACGAATCTTTGCTGCCGGGCAGCCAGATCGCGAACCGCCTCACCGACCAAGGGTGGCGGGTGCAGACGTTGAACATCGCCGCCAACGTCCTGCCGCTGGTCCGCAAGGAAAAGCCCATGCTCCTGGTCGCCGAACTGGCCCTTCGGCACGGCGATTTCTGCGGCGTGATCCGTGACCTGAAGCTGGACCCGGAAATCGCCCATGTGCCGGTCATCGGCTACACGGCGCTCAAGAACAAGAAGCTACAGGACAACGCCGTGGCCGCCGGGGCCAAGCTGGTGGCCGCCGACACCGCCGTGTTGGACCAGTTGCCGCAGTTGCTCGAGCACGCACTGGCGGTGGAATAGCACCGCCGAAGTCCGGTCCGCGCGCGGCGCGGGGCTACTCGTGCCGCAAGGCTTCCACCGGATCCATCTGGGCCGCCCGGAAAGCGGGGTAGAGCCCGAAGATCACCCCGACCAACGCCGAAATGGTGAAGGCGGCCAGCGGCGACCAGAAGGTGACGATGGTCTTCATCCCGGCTGTCGCGGTCACGATGAAGGGAATCGAGATGCCCAGCAGCACGCCCAGCGCCCCGCCCGCCCCGCTGAGGATCACGGCCTCGATCAGGAACTGCGTGACGATGTCGTTGCGCTTGGCTCCGAGCGCGCGGCGGATGCCGATCTCGCGCGTCCGCTCGGTCACGGTGGCGAGCATGATGTTCATGATGCCGATGCCGCCGACGACGAGCGAGATGGCGGCGATGGAGCCCAGCACGATGTTGAAGATCTGCTTGGTGCGTTCGGCCTGCTTGAGTTGTTCCAATGGCACCACCACGTCGTAGTCCTTCTTTTTGTGGTTCCGCTCCATCAGGTCCTTGATGGCGAGCGACACGGGCACCACGCGTTCGGTGCGGTCCACCTTCACGGTGACTTCGTGCAACGCGACCCGCTCCTGCTCGAAGCTGCCGCTGCGGCGCTTGAACAGGACTTCGCCGTAACGACGCTTGGCCGTTTCCAGCGGGATGAACATGCGGTCCACGGCCGGCTGGGTGGAGGTGGACTGCATCACCTCGTCCTTCGAGGCCGTGGAGAGCGGCTCCATGATGCCGACGACGCGGTAATACTGCTGGCCGACGCGCACGGTCTTGCCGACGGGGGACTCCAGCGGGAACAGCGTCTGCGCCATCCGGTCGCCCAGCACGCAGACGTTCTCGGCAGAGCTTTGGTCGGTGTCGGTGAAGAAGCGCCCCTGGGCGACGCGGTGGTTTCGCATCGTCGGATACCACGGCACGGTGCCGACGACTTCGGCGTCCACGCGCCAAGTGATGTTCCAGACGTATTCCCGCATCACCCGGGCCGGGACGATCGTCGTGACGCCGGGAATCGTGGACTGGATGCGGGTGATGTCCTCGTATTTCAGCCCGTAATCGAGGACGTAGTTGTTCTGGTTGTTGGAGACCTTCTGCTCCTCGGGTGGCTTGACGCTGCGGAGGATGATGTTCTGGGAACCCAGCTTCTTGAGCGCTTCCTGGGCCTCGTAGCTGGCGCCCTCGCCGATCGCCAACATGGCGATCACGGAGCACACCCCGAACACGATGCCGAGCACCGTGAGCAACGAGCGCAGCCGGTGCAGCCAAAGCGACCGCAGCCCGAGGCGGACCGCCCGGCGGAACTTGGAGGAGTTGATGGGTCCACGAATCACGCGAATGAAGCGAATGGTTTAGAGCGGGATTGGTTCCCACTCGTCATTGACCAAGCGAACGGCGCGAGCGATGCCGCGGTCCGGAGTCCAGATAAGGCGCTCATATTCGAGCTTGGGATGGCTGCCAAAATTCACGAGCAGGGCGAGTTCCAGCCCGGTGGCCTTGAGATAGTTGATGGCCTGGGCGCGGTGCTCGTTGGTGAGGGCTGAAAGGGCCTTCAATTCGACGACGATCTTTCCGTAGCACACGAGGTCTGGACGAAACGTCTTTCGCAGTTCTCGGCCCCGGTAAGCGAGTTTCAGTTCGCGTTGGGCATCGAACGCAATGCCCTGGTCGCCCAGTTCGATCTCCAGGCACTCTTGGTAGACCTCCTCGGTGAAACCGCAGCCGATTTCGTTGTAAACCCGGAAGCACGCGCCAACGAGCGCGTAACTCTCGTCCGGGTAGAGAATCTTGCCTTTCATGACATTCGTTCCGATTCGTGAAATTCGTGGACCGTCACTTCTTCACGTCGCTTTCGAGGACACCGTCGCGGAGTCGGACGAGCCGTTTGGCGCGTTCGCCAGTATTGGGGTCGTGCGTGACCATCACGAGGGTCTTGCCGGCGGCGTTCAGCTCGTCGAAGAGGCCCAGGATTTCCCGGCCGGAACTGGAATCGAGGTTGCCCGTCGCCTCGTCCGCCAGCAGGAGGATGGGATCGCTGGCCAAGGCCCGGGCGATGGCGACCCGCTGTTGCTGGCCGCCGGAGAGCTCGAAGGGGCGATGGTCGAGCCGCTTCTCGAGGCCGACGCGGGTGGCCAGTTGGACGGCTATTTCACGCGCCTCTTCCTCCGGGCGCCCCTGATAAAAGAGCGGCACCTCGATGTTCTCCAGCACGTTGAGTTGCTGGATGAGGTTGTAGCTCTGGAAGATGAAGCCAAGCCGGCGGCCGCGGATCTCGGAGAGATCGTCGTCGTTGAGCTTGGAGATGTCGTCACCGCCCAGCAAGTAACGGCCCGAGCTGGGACGGTCGAGGCAGCCGAGCAGGTTGAGCAACGTGGACTTCCCGCAGCCCGACGGTCCCATGATGGCGACGTATTCGCCGGGCATGATGGCCAGTGAGAGGCCGCGCAATGCCTGCACGGTCTCGCCGCCCATCTGGTAGGATCGGCGCACATCGTCGAGTTGGACGATCGGAGTCATTCCCACGTCAGCGGCTGGCCGTGGCCTTGGCCGGCTCGGCGGCGGGTTTCGCCGCGGGATCGGCCGGCTTGTCCTCGCCCGACTTGTTCTCCGTGGGCGTGCGTAGGAGCACCGAGTCACCCGCGGCGAGGCCCTTGCGGATTTCGATGAACTCGTCCGTGAAGTCACCGGTCTCCACCTCGACCGGCTGCGTCCGGCCCGGGCGGAAGACCACCTGCTTGCCGTCGCGGGTGGCCACGGCCTGGAGCGGCACGTAGACGACGTCATCCAGCCGTTTCACAAGGATCTCGATCTTCGCGCTCATGCCGGGTTTCACCCACTCGCGGGTGCCCTCGATGGAGATCGTCGTCTTGTAGAGCTTCATGTCGGGGTTCATCCAGCGGTTCTCGGAATCGGGCAGCACGCCGACCTTGGTGACCTCGCCGGTGATCGGATCGTCCGGAAACGCGTCGGCCGTGATCTTCACCGCGAGCCCCTTCTTCACCTTCTTGATGTGCGATTCGTGGACCCCGACGGTCACGCCCATCGCCGTGGGATCAGGAATCGTGATGATCGCCTGCCGTTCATAGACCTGCGCGCCGACCGCGATGCGCTCCTGGTTGCCCCAATACATCCGCTGGCTGCCGCCGCCATAGACCACCAGGCCGGGCGTTGTCGCGGCGATGACGCATTTGCCCAACTGCTCGTTGAGTTCGTCGAGGTTGAGTTTCTCGCGCTCGTAACGGCCCTGGGCGCCTCGCAGTCGGGCCTCGGCCTGGGCGAGCTTGGACACGGCTTCCTTGCGCGCGCGGATCAGGCCCTGAAGTGCCTCGTCATACTTGGACAGGAATTCCTCGGCCTGCTTCGGGAAGTCGTAGCGGATGAACAAGTCCCGGGCGGTGGCCGCCGCCTCGACCTTCAGGCGGGCCTGGTCGGCCGCCACCTGGTCGTTTTCCAGCTCGCTCTTGGTGACGAAGCCCTTGTCGAACAGCCGCTTGGTGCCATTGAACTTGGTCAATGCCTGGCCTTCGGCGGTCTTGGCGACCAACAGTTCGTCGTCCCGTTTGCGGAGCTCCTGCTTGGCCATGCCATCCTCCAGCAGTTCGGCTTTGGCGAAGCGCGTGAAATCCACCCGGGTGACCCGGGCGGCCGGGCTGTTGGTCGGGGCCGGCGAATTCGCCGATTGTTCCTCGCGCAGGCCCAACTGGTCGATGACCTCGGACGCGATCCGGAGGCCCAGGAATTTTTCCAGTTCCATCAGGGCAAAGCGGGCCTTCTGCTCGGCCGCCTTGACGTCGGTCTTGTTGAGGTTCACCTGGATTTCAAAGCCCTGCTGCGCCTCCGTCAGGCTGGAGGCCGTGCTCTGGAAGGTGATGTCCTGGCTCACGAGGTTCTGCTTGAGCTTGGAGGAATCGAGTTCCACGAGAACCTTGTTCGTCTTCACGTCCTCCTCGGTCACCAGGTAGCCCTCCTCGACAATCTTCAGGATCTTGATCGGTTCGCCGCGCACCTCGGAGACGATCTCCTGGGACTTGAGCGCCTCGATGCTGCCGCCGACGAGCACCTTGATGTCGAGCGGGCCGCGTTTGGCGGTGATCGTGAGGTTCTCATCGGTGGCCTGGGCGGGGCGCAGCCACAGCCAGAGGCCGAGGGCGAGCACGACCGCGCCGGCCAGCAACTGCCACGGGGGACGCGAACGGAGGAAGGCGAGCGGATTCATGGCTTCAGGGCGGGAGCAGGCGGATTCAGGGCGGGGGAATTGGTGTCGGTCGCGGCGGGCGGCACCGGCGCTTCATACCACGAACCGTCGTCGCGGACGAAGAGCAGGCCCATGTCGCGCCAATACCGGAGCCGCGCGAGCGTGTGGTTCACCACGGCGGCGGTGCGGCCGTTGCGGGCGTTGTTGAGATCGGCCTGGGCATCCAGCAGGTCACGGGTCTGGCCGCGGCCCAACTGCATGCGGAGCTCCTGTTCCTCGACCCGG
>JBIIUN010000589.1:0-2777 GCA_044339945.1 Kapaibacterium sp. (SeqCode) | reverse complement strand
CTTGGCGGACCACGGCATCCCCTGAAAAGGCTGCCCGCAAAAGGGGGGTGGTAAAATTTGTCAGGCGAAGTGCGCGCGAGTTCATGGACCGTCCGGAACAAAGCTGACACAAATCATTCCGTCCCCTCTAGAAAGCCACTCGACTCACCAATTTCATGAAGCGCCATCATCCCTTGTCTGCCGCCGGACTCACCATGCGCCGCTCGGCGCTGGCCGCGGCCGTTTTCTGCGGCTTTGCCGCGCAACCCACCCAGGCGGCCGTGCTGGTCAATCTGGACGCGACGGCGTTGCCGGAAGGCCCGCTCAACACCTGGAACAATACCGGCACCGCGGCCGGCAACTTCGCCTCCAGCGGTTCGGCGGTGCCGGCCGTCGTCACCCAGTCCGGCGTGAAGGGCGTCAATTTCACCGGCGCGGCCAACAACTACCTGGGGCCGGTGGCGCCGGAAGTGGTGACCGGCGGTGGCACCCGCACGATCGAGGCATGGGTTTACAATCCGGCCGGCTCGGACTTCGAGACGATCATCGCCTGGGGCCGCCGGGGCGGACCGGAGAATTCCAACAGCTCCTTCAGCCACGGTGTGCACGGCACGTGGGGCGGATTCGGTGGCTGGGGGGCAGCCGACCAGGACTGGAAGGGCACCTTGGGCTTTGGGCGGTGGAATTACATCGTCTACACCTACGACGGCAGCACCTCGAGCCTGTATGCCGATGGCCAGTTGGCCAGCTCGGAGTCGGTCACGCTCGATACCTGGGCCTTCGACAACACCGAGGCCGGCAACCCGCTGCCGTTCCGTGTCGGCGCCCAGAATGATGCCAACGGGACCATCGTGACCGGTGAGCCGCCGACCTTGGTGATGGCCCGTATCCGCGTCCACGACGTGCCCCTGACCGGGACGGAGATTGCCACCAAGTTCGCCACCGAGAAGGGTGCGTTCGGCTACAACGACGACGACAACGACGGCCTGCCCAATTCCTACGAGCAGCTGTATTCCGCCATCCTCAATCCCAATGACGGGACGGACGCCGCGAAGGACTCCGATGGCGACGGCCTCACGAACTTGCAGGAGTTCACGGGCAAAACCCTGCCGAACAACGCCGACACCGACGGCGACGGGGTGAATGACGGCGCCGAATTGAACCGCACCGCCGGGGCGACCAATCCGCTGCTGGCCGATACCGATGGCGACGGCCTGAACGATGGCGGCGAGGTCACCGCCGGGACCAATCCGCTCGTGGCGGACACCGACGGCGACACTTTTGCCGACTTCCAGGAAGTGGTCCATGGCTCCAACCCGACGGTGGCCACCAGCACGCCGACCATCACCAAGCCGCTCCTCGACTTGGACGCGACGGCACTCGCCGAAGGCGCCCTGGCAGTATGGCCGAACAAGGGCGTATTGCCCGGCAACTTCGCCTCCAGCGGTTCGGCCGTGCCGGCCGTCGTGAACGTCGGCGGCGTCAAGGGTGTCCGGTTCAACGGGGCCGCGAATAACTTCCTCGGCCCGGTGGCCCCGGGTTTCGTGGCCGGCGCAGCGGTTCGCACCATCGAGGCTTGGGTCTTCAATCCGGGCGGATCGGACTTCGAGACCATCGTGGCCTGGGGCCGGCGCGGCGGCGGTCCGGACAATTCCAACAGCTCGTTCAGCCACGGCGTCCAAGGCACCTGGGGTGCGTTCGGCGGCTGGGGTGCGGCGGATCTCGACTGGCAGGGCAAGCTCAGCTTTGGCCGGTGGAACTACATCGTCTACACCTACGACGGGACCACGTCGGCGGCTTATGCGGACGGCGTATTGGCCAACTCCGAGGACCTGACCCTGGCCACACATGCTGTGGACAGCGGCGGCCGGCCGTTGCCCTTCCGCCTCGGCGCGCAGAACCAGGCCGGGGGCGCGATCGAAACCGGCGAAGCCCCGACGCTCACGGCGGCCCGCATCCGGGTTCACGACCGGGCGCTCAGTGCGGCCGACATTGCGGCCAAGTATACCGCGGAAGCCGGCGAATTCGGCCTGATCGACTTCGACAACGACGGCCTGCCAACCGGCTTCGAGCGGCAGTATCCCGGATTCCTGAATCCCAACGACGCCTCGGACGCGGCGAAGGACCAGGACGGCGACGGCCTGAGCAACCTCGACGAGTTCACCCGGGGCACGATCATCGACAATCCGGACTCCGACGGCGACGGATTGAGGGATGGCGCCGAGATTACCCGCTCCGTGAACCCGCTGGCGCCGGACACCGATGGCGACGGGCTCACCGATGGCCAGGAAACGACCACGAATCCGGCCTTGGCGGACACCGACAGCGACACCTTCGCCGACGGTCAGGAAGTGTTCCACGGCTCCAATCCGACCTTGGCGAGCAGCACGCCCACCCTGACGCCGCCGGTCAAGCTGGTGGACCTGAACGCCGCGGGGCTCACCGCCGGTCCGTTGGCCAGTTGGCCGAACGCCGGCAAGATCGAGTTCCCGTTCACCGCCGCGGGCAGCCCCGGTGTCGTCGAGGCTGTGGCCGGCATCAAGGCGGTCACCTTGGACGGCTCGCAGTATTACGCCGGACCCGCGGCGCCGGCCTTTATCGCCGACAATGCGCCCCGCACGATTGATGCGTGGATCTACAACCCGGCGGCCGCCGGCGAAGAGACGATCTTTGCCTGGGGTCGCCGCGGTGGTCCCGATGGTTCGAACGTGTCCTTCAACCACGGTAGCAGCCCGGACTTCGGGGCCGTCGGTCACTGGGGTGCTCCGGACATCGGTTGGAATGGCAAGGCCGTCACC
>JBIIUN010000588.1:0-2787 GCA_044339945.1 Kapaibacterium sp. (SeqCode) | reverse complement strand
GGACGGATCGGCAATGTCCTGGCCGTGACCAACGGTTCCGCCCGGTTGATCGCCGTGCAGGAAGTGCAAATCGGGACCGTCAGTTACAACCCCACCAACGGTTCGCTGACCGTGAATGCCCGCTTGGCGAAACATCAGTTGGCCGCCGGCGGGGTCACTGGCACCGTGGGCGTGAGCGGGCAGACGCTCCGGCTGCAATGTATCCGCCGTAATCCCGACTGGACCACCGTGACCAACCTTGTCGCCGCCAACTACACGACGCTGGGCAACGGGACCACCACCTTCACCGTCACGGGCCTGTCCGGCCAGAGCGGCGTGTGCCGGCTCACGGCCTGGCTGGATGGCGGCACCGGGGGCAGCGGCAGCTTCGAGCCCAACCAGGACGCCTGGGCGGCCTTCGATTTTCCGCTCAATCCCGTCGCGGTGGGCGGCGTGCCCGTGGTGGACCTGACCACCACGATTGACGTGGGCGACGACAAGAACACCGGCGCGGCGAAGCGGGCCCGCATCCTCGCTACCCGCAACGGTTCGACCAACGCCGCGCTCACCGTGACGGTGACACTGCAATCCAACGTGCATTACCGGCCGGGCACCGGCGGCGCCACCGACCTGGCCGCCACCTACGGCACCACGGGCACGGCCGACTATTCCATTCAGAGCGGCACGGGCACCTGGAACATCGCCAGTCCCTTCACCACGGGCAGCATCACGATCCCGGCTGGCGCGTTCACCGGCGAGGTGCAGGTGGTCACCCGGGCCGACAACCTCACCGAGCAGAACCTGATCGTCTGCCGCCTGGGCGTGTCGCCGACGGTTCACACCTATGCCCCCGGCGTCTCCACCAACGCGAACATCCTGATCTTTGACGGGCCGGAATGGACGGTCACCGAGCTGAATCTCAACAACCTGGGCACGACGATCAGTTCGCTGGCCTACGCGGTGAACAACGCCTCGCCCCCGGCGGTGGCGGGTTACGGCACCTTTGCCAATGGCGGCTACGATTCCCGGGGCGGCCGGTGGCAGTTGCCCAACAACAGCACCTACCTGTCGCTCTACAGCCCCGTTTACCGCGGCATCAGCACCAGCCCGATTAAGCTGGTGGGCACCTCCGGCAACAATGCCGTGGCCAGCGATCCGACCCTCACCAGCACCTTCAACCTGCCGAACATGGGCTCCCAGTTTCCGGCGTCCGAAGCTTGGGGCATTACCGCGGACGAAACCGTGATCGTCGGGGCGGGCAAGAATGCTTTTGGCTATTTCCGGCCGGTCGCCTGGACCGGCAGCGGGAGCAGTTACGCGGCACCGGTGGATTTGGGCGGTTCCATTAGCTCTACGTTTTCGGGTCGGGCGTTTGGGGTCAACTCCGCCAAGCAGGTCGTAGGGCAGCAGTATGTGCTGTCCAACAATGGGTGGCAGGGTGACTCGGCCTTCCGCACTGCCGCCGGCTCGACCCTCCAGGCAATTTCATACGATCCCGCTACGGGAGTAGGTGACATTCTCCACGCACCGGGAACGACGGGGAGTTCAAATGCGGAGGCGAGCGCGAATGCCGTTGGAACTGATGGCAAAACCGCAGGATGGAGTCGGATTGATCAAAAACAAAAAGCAACTTTTTGGCCCGACTCAAATCAGGCCAGTTCGAGTGTCGGGATCAATCTTGGGGCGTGGAAAGCACGATTTGGAAACGGAGTCGATTCCCACAGCGAAGCCCGGGGGATTGCTACGGCTGTGATTAACGGAACGACTGTGGTCCGGTCCATTGTGGGGTGGTCAGGCAGCTCGGGATTGCCGGTTCGGGCCGTCATCCGGCGAAACGTTAGCGAGGAACCGAAGGACTGGCTGGACTTGAACGATCGCCACTTCGTTCACGGAACGTCAGGCTGGGTTCTGAAAGAAGCAACCGCGATTAACTCCACCGATGCCATCGTTGGCATTGGTAGCCTTAGCGGAAATACACGCGGGTTCGTGTTGATTCCCCGAACCACCGGCAACTGAATTCAAGCTCCTTCACTATGAAACTCTTCTTTTTGATAATCGCGACGATCGTTGGAACCGCTGGCGGGGTGGCCCAGTCATTGCTGCGCACCAATCTAACTGAGAAGTTGGATTTCGACCGGAATGATATCCCCGAATTGCTGCGGGAAGTCTATGCCGAAAGGCTGGGAACGATGCCCGAAGATTGGTTTTTGGGGAACTATCTCAACCCATGGGGAACCAGTCGCCTCCTGCGTGGCGCCACGCAACGAATCCCGCTGACCGCTGGGCAAAGCATTGACGCAAACCTCAAAGTCCATAGCTACAAGCTTACTGGCGGCAGTGGCACCCCGCCCCGGGAATATTTTGATCTGATGCTCATTCAGAGCCGCGCGATGAGCTTCGACAGTGGAGCGACGTGGCAATACCAAACCGTGGCCCCAGCCTTCGAAAAGGAATCCGAGCTGCTGCTGGGCCTCAAGCTAGCCTTGCCCGACGGCACCCACTACGGGTGGCTCAAGCTGGGGCGGTCCGTGGCGGACCTACACACGCCGTTTGAAATCCGGGGCCATGCCTACCACCCGGTGGCCAACCAACCAATCGGCGCGGGTGAACCGCCCCCGCCGCCGCCGTTGCAGTCCGCCGTGGTGGCGGAAGACGGCACGCTGAACTTCTCGTGGGATACTGCCTGGGGCGAAGTTTTGCTGGAATGGACCGACAATCTCGCCGTGCCCAACTGGCAGCCGGTGCCCGACGGCTCCGTGCCCCCCGTCACGCAGTGGCCCGGCGACGGGCAACGCTTCTACCGCCTGC
>JBIIUN010000007.1:0-32129 GCA_044339945.1 Kapaibacterium sp. (SeqCode) | reverse complement strand
CGGGCGGGACGACCTTGAAGGTATCGAACGCCTGCATGCCCCACTTCAGGAACTGGTAACGCTCGCGGTTGCGCGCGAACTCAATCTCCAGGTTCTGCGCGAACGAATCGGCCGAGCCGGCGGCATCCACCTGCACCGAGTGGTCCACGACGAGATCCACCGGCACGAGCGGTTCGATGATCTTGGGATTCTTGCCGAGCTTGGCCACAGCGGAACGCATCGCCGCCAAATCGACGAGCAGCGGCACGCCGGTAAAGTCCTGCAACACGATGCGCGCGACGACGAACGGGATTTCGGCGGTGCGGGCCTCGTTGGCCTTCCAGTTCGCCAGTTCCTTCACGTTGGCTTCGCTGACCTTCTTGTCGTCGTAGTTGCGGAGCACGGACTCGAGGACGAGCCGGATGGACACCGGCAGCCGCGAAATGGGGCCGACGCCGGCGGCTTCGAGGGCCGGGAGGGAGTAGAACTTACCGGACTGGCCGTTGCCGAGGTCGAAGGATTGCAGGGTGCCAAACAGGTTGTGCTGCGTGCTCATGTTCGTGAAGTAATGTGCGAACCGTGAAAATTCAGGCGCGAAATTGCGGATAGGCGCCGGTTAGGTCAAGGAACGCCGCCGGCCGGGTCATTAGGCAGAGCCGGGCAGGGGACAATGGTCGCTAACCGGCGGAAGGATTTCCGCCCCAGAAAACGCCCGGCCCACGGGTGTCAGCGAAGGGGCGGAGGCCGTGCCCGACACAAATCTGGCCGGGCGGGGTCTGCCGGCCTTGTCCCGACCTAATCCCTGCGGCACCTTCCGCGCGCCAATGACGGCCGGCCGATTCCAGCATGACGCGGGCAGACCATCGCGACGTTCGCTCGCGGTCGCGCTGCTGCTTTCGCTGCTGCTCCACGGCCACATCTGGCTGATGGCGGTGCTGATTGACCGGGCCTTCACCAACGGTTGGCTGCCGGCTTGGCTGCAACCGCTGGTCCAGCCGGCGCAGGCGTTGCTCGCCGCCGTCAACCCGCCGCCGCCGGCCCCGGTCGCCCCGCCAGAGGAGTGGACCGAGATCCCGCTGCAATTCGTCGAGGTGGACCCCGCATTGGTGACCGAACAGCCGCCGACCGTGGCCAAGTTCACCTCCACGGCCAACACGGTTGCCGCCAACCCGAATCCCGCGCCGGAGATCCGGCCCGATCCCCGCGTGGAGGGTTTCAAGGACGACTCGCTCAAGACCTTCGACACCCGGCGCCCGGTGGAGAAACCCCAGCCGGCGCAGCCGAAGGAAGCCAACGACACCGAGACGGTGGCCACGCCGGTCCAGACTCCCAAACCCGCGCAGGAAGCCCGCGATGCCCGGGAGGAAAAGGGCGTGCGGCCGGGCGAAACGGTCGTCGCCAAGGTGGATCCCCGCTCGGACCTCCAGAAACCGCAGGAAGGCCAGTCCGCCCAGGCGGCGCAGCCGGCGCAGGAGGAGAAGCGCCCGAGATACAAGAAGGTGTCCGAAGCCCGGCGGGACAAGGGGATGCTGGTGGGCGAGCGGATGAAGCTGAACGGCAACGTCGCCCGCACCGGCATCGATTCGTCGCTGGACGTGAAGGCGTCGCCCTTCGGCGACTACAATTATCGGCTCGTCCAGGCGGTGCAGGAGCGCTGGTATCAGCTGCTGGACGAACGGAAGTTCGCCCTCGAACGTTCCGGCCGGGCCGTGATCAAGTTCAACCTGCACGCGGATGGCTCGGTGAGCGAGGTGCGGACGAGCGACTCCACGGTGGGCGACACCCTTTCGTTTCTTTGTGAATTGGCGGTCATGCAACCGGCTCCGTTTGGCAAGTGGCCCTCGGAAGTGCGGCGGCTGATCGGGCGGGACGTGTTCGAAGTCACCTTTACCTTCAACTATTACTGAGATGTTTGCCTGGCTAATGGACGGCGGCCCCTTCATGTGGCTGCTCGCGGTGCTGTCGGTGGTGGCGGTCACCTTCATTCTGGAACGGGGCTGGGCCCTGCGGCGGTCCAAGGTCATGCCGCCGGGGTTGGTCGCGGCGATGGAACAGGCCGACGACCAGCAGTTACGCGGCGCCTGTGCGGCCTCGCCGTCGCCGCTTGGCCGGCTGATCGTCGGGGTCCTGGATCATCTCCGCTGGCCCAAGGACGAAAACGTCAGCGCCCTGGAAGTCCGCGCTCGGCAGGAAGTCGCTCAATTGGAACGTGGCCTCGTGATTCTGGAGATCATCGTGGGCATCGCGCCGCTACTCGGGCTGGTGGGCACGCTTTACGGCATCATCCCGCTCTTCGCGGACTTCGGCAAAGCCGTGTCCGGCGACAACGCGCTGCTGGCCAAGGGCATCGCCGCGGCCCTGAACAAGACCCTCGCCGGCCTGATGGTGGCCGTGCCGGCGCTGATCGCCTGGAGCTACTTCAACAAGAAGGTGGAGACGCTGGCGGTGGAGCTGGAAGGCCTCTGCGATGCGCTGATCCGGCGTCATTACCTCCACGGGCGCGTGACCGACGGCGACTCCCGCGGGCCCAACTCCCCCCGGCCATGAAGTTCTACCCGCGTCGCCGGCGCGCGGCCCCGGCGGTCATCATCATCTCGCTGATCGACGTGCTGATCGTGATGCTCGTCTTCCTGATGATGACCACCACGTTCAAGAACGCGCCCTCGGTCAAGGTGACCCTGCCCAGCACCAGCGGTGCGCCCAAGGTCGGTGCCACCGCCTCGCAGCTGCCGCTGGAAGTCTGGATCACGCCCACGAACGGCTATTACGTCGGCTCGCGGCCGGTCACCTCTGACCAGCTGTTCCTGCGCCTGCGGGAGATGTCCACCAACGCCGCCGACACCAAGGTCGTGATCCGGGCCGACGGGGAATCCACCTGGCAGCAGGTGGTCAAGGTGCTGGACTTCACCAAGCAGCTCCGCCTGACCAACGTCCAGGCCTACACCCGCGGGGAAGGCTCCCGCTGAACGCCTTCCGCTCACCGAATCGGGGCAACGAAATTTTCCCGAATTTGTCTGCCGGGCTCCTGCGGAAGTGATTTCCTCGGACATCCTATGCGGCTGGAACACCATGTTGAATTCATCCGGGAGTTGGCGCGCCTGAGCGGTGATGTCATTCGGCCCTACTTCGCCAATCACGCGGTTGGCCATGAGCTGAAGGCCGACGAATCCCCGGTGACCGTGGCCGATCGCCGCGCCGAGGAAGTGATGCGCACCCGCATCCTGGAACAATTTCCCGGCCACGGCGTCGTCGGGGAGGAGCTCGGCTCCGTGAATGCCGACGCGGAATTTGTCTGGGTGCTCGACCCGATTGACGGCACCCGCTCGTTCATCACCGCCGTGCCCCTGTTCACCACGCTTATCGGCCTGCTGCACAAAGGGCGGCCGGTGCTGGGCTGCATTCATCAGCCCATCCTCGGGCAGACGCTGATCGGCGACCGGCTGACGGCGGAATTGAATGGCCAGCCGGTGCGGGTCCGCACCACGCGGGCGCTTGCCGACGCGACGTTGCTCACCACCGATTCGACCTTTCCCGCCCGTTACCAGGACGGTGGCCGCTTTGCCGCCCTGGCGGAGCAAGCCCGGCTTTATCGGACTTTCGGCGACGGTTATGGCTACCTGCTGCTGGCGACCGGTTGGGCCGACATCATGGTGGATCCGGTCATGAACCCGTGGGATCTGCTGCCGCTGATCCCCGTGGTGGAAGGCGCCGGCGGCAAGATCACCAACTGGCAGGGACGGCCGGCGGATGAGCCCGGCGTGAACTCCTGCGTGGCCAGTTGCCCGGAACTGCACGGGGAAATCATGGCGCGGCTGAACGGGTAAGGCTGCCAAACCAGGGACGACCCCGGTGAAAGCATTGCCCAAGGTGCTTCGCGATTTTCTCTCCAAGCTTTTCAGGAACAGGGGTCTTGTGCGCGATTCAGATTTTGGCCGGCGCTTTGGCTGGTTCATCGAAAAAGCCGGCGAGACTGTCGGCGAGCTTGAATACCTCGATTGGGATTCTGATGCGCAATTCTGGCATCTGTATCGGGTAAGCTGGCGGCGTCCGGAGGTCGCGATTGAATGTCCGGATGCGTGGGCGGAATCTGGGATGGTTCTCCGCAATCGCCGTTTCACGGATGTAGTGGTGGATTCCTACTTGGTTACGGCCGAGCGAGCTCCCGGTGTGATTTCGGTCAGGGGAGCCAGTGTTGCCGAGGAACGAATCCGACGCGGTTCAGCCGCCGCTGACTCGACCTAAAGTGGGTGGATGTTCCGTTTGCCGAACCACTCCGCCCGAATGCCCGTTGCCAACCCCTTTCTCCGGCAGGCATCGTCCGCGCCGCGATGGCGTTCTCGTTTCGCTTTCTCGGTTCCGGCACTTCGCAGGGGGTGCCGGTGATCGGCAAGGAGTATCCGCCCGGATTCCTGGCCAACCCGAAGAACCACCGCCTGCGTCCTTCGATCTACGTCGAGTCGGCCTCGACGCGCATCCTCGTGGATACGACGCCCGACTTCCGCACCCAGATGCTGCGCGAAGGGTTGGGTTTCCTCGATGCCCTGCTGATCACCCACGCCCACGCCGACCACATCCTCGGGCTCGACGACTGCCGGCGCGTCTGCGACCTGCGCGGCGGGCCGCTGCCCGTCCATGCCGAGGCTGACACGATGGCGGCGCTCCGGCGCATCTTTGCCTACGCCTTCGAAGGACGGCCGGTGCCCCGCGGTTATTTTCATCCCGAGCCGCACGTCATCGCCGGGCCGTTCACGATCGGTGATTTTGAGATCACGCCGTTCGCGTTGCCGCACGGCAGCTTCACGACGACCGGCTTCCGCTTCGCCCAGCGCGGTGGCCCGGCCATGGCCTACTTCACCGACTGCAAGGAAGTGCCCGACGACGTGATCGCCGCCGTCCGCGGCATCGACGTGGTGGTGCTGGACGCGCTCCGGCCGCAGCCGCACTTCACCCACATGTGCCTCGACGAGGCGCTGACGGCCGCCCGGCGCATCGGGGCCGAACGCACCTACTTCACGCACCTGACCGACAACTACGACCACGACCGCGACCAGGCCGAGCTGCCCGACGGCGTGTGGTTTGCCTACGACGGCCTGCGGGTCGAACTCGCATGAGTGCCGCCCCCTTGGACTGGGATCCCGCCTCAGCGCACATCCGGCCGATTTACCGGGTGGTATGGCGGGTCATGCGGCTGTTTTCGGCCACCTGGCTGAACTGGCGGGTGCTGGGAGTGGAACACGTCCCGCCCACCGGGCCGGTCATCCTGGCGGCGAACCACGTGTCGTTTGCCGATCCGCCGCTGATCGGCTGCGCGCTGCCGCGGGCGATCAGCTACCTGGCGCGCGACACTCTGTTCGATCAACCGGCTCTTGGCTGGCTCATCCGCCAGCTCAACGCCGTGCCGGTGGACCGCGACGGCGGCGGAGCGTCCGGGCTCAAGGCGATCCTCGACCGTCTGCACGCGGGCGGCGGGATCATCCTCTTCCCGGAAGGCACCCGTTCGCCCGACGGACGCCTGCAACCCGCGCGTTCCGGCGTCGGGCTCACGGTGATCAAGTCCGACGCGCCGGTCGTGCCGGTCCGGGTGCTGGGCATGTTCGAGGCATGGCCGCGATCCCGCGCCCTGCCGCGTCTGGGCCGCGTGACCGTGAAGTTCGGCCGCCCGCTGGATTTCGCGGCGCTGCGGGCCGAGGCGAAGGTCTGCCCCAAGCCCCGCCTCAAAGCCATCTACCAGCAGGTGACCGACGAGATCATGCAATCCATCGGCCGGTTGGATGCCGCCGAGGAAGTCCGCCGGTTTCCGCCGCCGTGAGTTGAGTCAGCGGTCACCGGGGCCGGTTCGTGCGGTAGCTGCGGACGTAAGTCCGTGGGCGTGCGGGTCGGCGCGGCGCGACTGCCAACGACTCACGTCGGCAGCTACCGCGGGGGCTTCGACTGCCAGCTCAGCCACGGTGAAAAGCTGCGCCCGCCGGGAATAGCCACGTGATTCGGCGCTTTCTCCCCGGTCAAATGCGGTTAGGCTCCCGCCATGCCGCTTTACGAATACGAACTGTGCGACGGAAACTGTGCCGCGTGCGGCGGCAAGTTCACGCTCCGGCGCCCGGTGACCGCGCCCGAGCTCACGGCGTGTCCGGCCTGCCGCAAACCGGTGCGCAAGCTGATCTCGGCCTTCAACACCCCTTCGCTCATGAAACCCCTGTCGATCACCGACGCCAAGAAGGCCGGCTTCACCGTGCTCAAGCGGGTGAACAAGGGCGAATACGAACGCCAGTGAACGAATCCCGGAATCCGCTTTCCAAGCGCTGAACCGTCGAACCAATTTCCCGCCATGGACGCCCTGACCACCATCCAGCACGCCGCCCGCCGGACGGCTGCCCGTCAACGTTGGCTCCGCGGTTGGCTCGGCCTGTGGCGCGGGGCACTGGTCGGCGCGGTGATCTTCGTGGTTGCGTTGGGTGTCTGGAAGCTGGCGCCGGTTCCCTTCGGGGTGGTGACCGGCGCCGGTGTGCTGGCTTTGCTGGCACCCGCCGTGGGATTCCTGATCGCCTTCTGGCCGCGCCTGACCGACGAGCAGGCGGCCCGATGGCTCGACCAGAAGCAAGGTTTGCAGGAACGCCTTTCGACCGCCCTGGAAGTCGCTGGCAAACCGGACGGCGGGCGTTGGCAGGAACTCATCCTGAGCGATGCCCAGGCCGCCGCCGCGCAGGTGGACCCGAAGAAACTGTTGCCGGTCGGCCTGCCGCGGGTGGCGCGGTGGGTGGTTGCGGCCCTCGCCTTGGTGGTAGTGCTGGGGCTGCTCCCGGAATACCGTTCCCAAGCCCACGTCCAGAAGAAGAAGGACGCCGAGGTAATCAAGGAAGCCGGCCAGCAACTGGCCAATCTTACCAAGCGCAGCCTGGAGCAGCGCAAGCCGGCGTTGGAGACGACCCGCAAGAGCCTCGACGACGTGAAGGAACTCGGCGAACGCCTCCAGACCGCGAAGCTCACCCGCGACGACGCCCTGAAGGATCTCGCCAAGGCGACCGACCAGCTCAAACAGCAGAGCGGTGAACTGGCCAAGAACCCGACGCTGAAGAAGATGGAAAAGGCCGCCCGCACGCCCGGCGGCAACGCGCCGCAGAAAACGCCCGAGGCGTTGCAGAAGCAGATTGAGCAGGCGCAGAAGCAGCTCGGGGACAAGGCCGGCAAGGAAGACGAAATGGAGAAGCTGCAGAAGGATCTCCAGAAGTTGCAGGAAGCCGCCAAGGGGCTGGCCGACAACAATCCCGGCGCCGCCCAGGCCGCGAAGGAGGCCCTCGCGAAGATGGCCAGCGAGCTGGCTCGCAAGGCGGAGTCCATGGGCATGCCGTTGCCCAGCCTGGACGAGGCGGTGGCCGCCTTGCAGAACGCCCAGGTCGAGCAGTTCCTGAAGGATCTGGAGGTCGCGGAACACGATTTGGAGAAGCTCGCCGACATGGCAAAGACCTTGGCGCAGCTCCAGCAGCAGGCCGAAAAGCTGGGCAAGGATCTCGGCGAACAGCTCAAGAACGGCCAGGCGGAAGCCGCCATCGAGTCGCTCCAGAAGATGATCGACCAGTTGCAGAAGGGCGGCCTGACGCCCGAGCAATTGGCGAAGTTGGCCGAGGAAATCCAGAAGGGCGTGAAACCCGGCGAGCAATACGGCAAGACCGGCGAACATCTCCAGAAGGCGCTGTCCGCGATGAAAAAGCAGGGCGCATCCAGCGGCGAATGCAAGCAAGGCCTGGCCGATGCCCAGGGGGAGCTCAAGAAGCTGCTGGAACAGATGAACGATGCGCAGGCGATGATGTCCGCGCTGGCCAACCTTCAGAAGGCGCAGGCCTGCGTTGGCAATTGCCAGGGCTGGGGCACCAAGCCGGGCAGCAACCCCGGCTTCAGCCAGAAACCCGGCAAGGGCGGCAAGGGCGTGGGCACCTGGTCGGACTCCAGCGCGTGGTCCATGCCCAGTCAGATCGACGACTTCTGGGACAACTCGAACGTCAACCGGCCCGACATGGCGTCCAAGGGACACACCGAACGTGACGCCGGCACGCCCGACAACCTCGCGCCGACCAAGGTGCGCGGCCAGATCCAGCCGGGCGGCCCGATGCCGTCGATCACGCTCAAGGGCGTCAGCATCAAGGGCGAGAGCAAGGTGGCCTACACCGAGGCGGTCACCACCGCGCAGAGCGATGCCCAGGCGGCGCTCAACCAGGAGCAGGTGCCCAAGGCCTACCGCAACGCTGTTCGCGACTACTTCGACGACCTCCCGAAGTGAGGCGGTCCCCGGAGTTTTTCGTCCCGCTTGGGTGAGGTGGCGCCGGCGCGGCCCACTTCCCGCTTTTCCCGGCGCGGTTCCGCGTTAGCGTCGGCCCACACGATGAGCACGACGACCGCGCCCGCTTCTCCGACGCAATTCGCCTCGCCCGCCATGCCCGACGACCAGGGCCGGTTCGGGCAGTTCGGCGGCCGTTACGTGCCGGAGACGCTTTGGTATCCGCTCCAGCAGCTGGAGGCCGAATACTTCCGCGCGCAGCAGGACCCGGAGTTCCAGCGCGAACTCAGCTACTACCTGCGCGAATTCGTCGGGCGGCCCACGCCGCTCTACTTCGCCGAACGCCTGACGAAGGAACTCGGCGGCGCGAAGATCTACCTCAAGCGCGAGGACTTGCTCCACACCGGTGCCCACAAGATCAACAACGCCCTCGGCCAGGCCCTCATTGCCAAGCGCATGGGCAAGACCCGCGTGATCGCCGAGACCGGCGCCGGCCAGCACGGCGTCGCCACCGCTACCGTGGCGGCGATGTTCGGCCTCAAGTGCGTGATCTACATGGGTGCCGTGGACTGCGTCCGGCAGGAACTGAACGTCTATCGCATGAAGATGCTCGGCGCCGACGTGGTGCCGGTCCATGCCGGCCAGAAGACGCTCAAGGAAGCGGTCAACGAGGCCATGCGCGACTGGGTGACCAACGTCCGCAGCACCCACTATATCCTCGGCACCGCCTACGGCGCGCACCCGTATCCGGTCATGGTCCGCAACTTCCACCGAGTTATTGGCGACGAGGCCCGCCGGCAGATTCTGGAGAAGGAGGGCCGCCTGCCCGACCTGCTCCTCGCCTGCGTCGGCGGCGGCTCGAATGCCATCGGCCTGTTCTACCCGTTCCTCAACGACCCGACGGTGAAGATGTGCGGCGTCGAGGCCGGCGGCCACGGCATCCTACCGGAACAACACGCGGCGCGTTTCCACGGCGGTTCGCTCGGTGTGTTGCAGGGCACGCGCAGCTACATCCTCCAGGACGCCGTGGGGCAGATCCAGCTCACCCACAGCGTCAGCGCGGGCCTGGACTACGCTGCGGTCGGCCCCGAACACGCCTGGCTGCACGATGCCGGCCGTGTGGAATACAGCTACGCGACCGACGAGGAGGCGCTGGGCGCCTTCATGAAGCTGGCCCGCCTCGAAGGCATCATTCCCGCGTTGGAAAGCAGCCACGCCGTCGCCGAGTGCCTCAAACGCGCCCCGAAGATGCCGGCCGACAGCTTAGTCATCATCAACATCTCCGGCCGCGGCGACAAAGACGTCGCCCAGGTTGCGCCGAAGGTGGGGCTGGAAATGCCGAAGTGAAACGCCTCGAAACCCAGCCTTGCCTGACCATCCGGCCTGCCTAGTTTGCCGACATGAAGTTCACCGCGGTCATCAAACAGGACGAAGGCTGGTGGATTGGCTGGGTTCAGGAAATTCCAGGCGTCAACTCCCAGGGGAAAACCCGTTCAGAGCTGCTGAAGAATCTGCGCTCGGCCTTGAAGGAGGCTCTGGAATTCAACCGGACCGAGGCCTTGGCTGCCGCGAATAGTGACTACGAGGAAGAATCCATTCTGGTGTGAAGCGCCGTGAGTTCATCCGGCATTTGAACGCTCACGGTTGCCAGCTCATTCGGGAAGGCAGTGATCATTCTTGGTGGGGCAATCCGGCGGCCAATCGCCGTTCAGCAGTTCCGCGACATGCCGAAATTAACAAGTTCCTCGCCCGCAAAATCTGCCGCGACTTGGGTGTTCCAGAACCTTGAAGGGCGGAGGGTGTCCTAGGAAATCCTCACCATGATGAACTTCTCCGGACGCGGCGACAAAGACGTGGCCCAAGTCGCGCCGAGGGTGGGGCTGTAGGTTCCGAAGCAAGCAGCACGTGAAATCCAAAGCCGTCCAAGTTTGGTGGATTGTGGCCGTGATGGCCGGAGTGTTTCTGGGGTGGGTTGTCGGCCATTTTGCCGCCACGTTTCTGTTCGGAGAGGGATGGCTGATGATTTGGTATGTTCTTGATCTGCCTTTCTCGGCTTTGCTCAAGAAAAGCCTTTGGCCAGAGGGAAGATTGCACTTTGTGGCGGTCGTCACACTGCTTCAGGCAGCCATGCTGTCCGTTGTTTCGGGACTCTTGGTTCGCCGACACTTCCGGCGTGGCGCGCGCTGACACAAACGGAATTGGAACATGGGATGCCCCTGAGAGCTGAAACCGCCACTACAGTTTTCCTACCCGAGCCGCCAGTTTCCTATGGTCGCTGGATTGGGTTAGGCCTGTTCATCGAGGTAGTTGCGGTCGTGCTGTTTTGGTTACCGGAGTCAGGTTCATTTGAATTCTGGCCGGGGGCGGTTGCGAAAGCAGGGTTCATTATCGTGCCTTCGCTCGTATTTCTGGTGCCGTGTTATCTCGTTTACGCGGGAGTCGCGGTCAGAGTCGTCAAACGAACCCGCCTTTCCGAAATGGCACGGCGTCGCTGGCTGCTTGGCCCACCGGTTCTGGCCTTGGTGGCAGCAGCGCTGAACTTGCTCAACGATCAACGTCCCAGCGTTGGGTTTGAATCCGCTACAGGGCAGTCAGCGCCTGCTTCCTTACGGAAGTTCCGCTACGCGCACGGCGGGCACCTGATGTCCGTCCGTAAGATTGCGTCGTTTGAAATCGCACCCGCTGATCTTCAACGACTGGTTCAGGAAAAGGAGCTTTCCTCCACCAACGGAATGAGCCTTGCCCGCCTCCTGAACGACGATCGCGAATTCACGGGCGCCGGAATCCCCAACTGGGTGCCCGAAGTGGACTTCTCAGTCTGCTACCTGCATCTCTGGCAGGAGCTCAACTTCAGCACCCGGCGTTACCTGTTCACCACTGTGGAGCACGACAAGGCGGTGTGGGTTTACATGCACCACCGTTGATGCCGGGTCCTTAACTTGCCCCTCGCCACCGCCGGTTCGCCGGATACCTTCCCGCCATGAGCGCAACCGCTGAACTTCCCAGCATCAGTCTGACGCTGGAGTCCTGGCAGGGCCAGCTTACGCCCGAAGCCGCGCGGGCCATCCTCGCCCTGCGGGCCGAACCGAGAGCGCAGGCCCGTTACGATGAGCTCGCCTCGAAATGCAACTCAGGATCCCTCAACGACGCTGAGCGTCGGGAGTTGGACGCGACCGTGGAGTTCAACGATCTCGTGAGCCTTTTCAAGGCGCACGCCGCCACCGTGGTCTCGCGTGGCTGACCGGGTTCCAGACGGGTTGGCAGATCGGGTCCGCCAACGCGCCGGCAACCGCTGCGAATACTGCCGGGCGCAACAGGCGTTTCAGTTCGTTTCGTTTCACGCCGATCACATTGTCAGCCAGTTCCACCAAGGCCTGACTTTGGAGGAGAACCTGGCTCTTGCCTGTCCCGCCTGTAACAGCCGCAAAGGAACAAATCTTGCCGGCGTAGACCCGGACACCGGTGAACTCACGCCGTTGTTTCATCCGCGCAAGCAGTCTTGGACTGAACACTTCCAAGTCATTGAGGGACGGGTCGTCGGTGTCACTGCGGTCGGTAGGACCACCGTCTGGGTTTGCAACATGAATGCGCCCAAGCGGCTGGACGCCCGTCGCCGATTGATTGCCGCTGGGCTGTTCTAGCTTGGAGGATGCGGCCGGTTCAGCGGTTCACGAAAACGTTGGAACCCAACCAATGGATGTCATGGCCGTTGCCTGAACTAGCGAGCGGAGCGTTCGGAGAAATCCACAGGGGTAGGCGGCGAGATAAAGGGTCACGCTTGTCACAGGCAGATGAAACCACCTCCACGGCGGCGTCTGTCCGGTTAAGTGATGGAACAAGGTTGAGCGATCCTTGGAGCGGCGCTCACTCCTCCCCGTCGAAGTAGTCCAGGGGCTCGGAGCGCAGGAGGCGGCGTTCCGGAGAGCGGACCATCCATTTGCCGCTGTCGGGGTAATGGCAGCTTTCGCCGATGGGATTGTCGGCGACGATGTAGAGCACGAGGTCTTCCGCGGGGTCGCTGAGGAGTTGGTGCGGTTGGCCGGGCTCGAACAGGAACGCGTCGCCCGGTTCGATGGGCGTGAAGCCGCCTTCGTGCCGGACCTGGCCGCGGCCGCTCAGCACGTGATAGAATTCCCATTGGGCGCTGTGGGAATGATACGGGCACATCGCCTTGCCGGCCGGGATGCGGCAGATCTCGACGTCAAACGGATGGCGGTTGCGCAGGTCCGTCGAGCCGTCTTCGCGGCCGAGGGCCTCGGAGATTTCGCGGTCGCAGCTCGCGTATTTGCCCTTGGGCGAGGCGTAGCTGGATTCGACCAAGTCGCGGGTGTTGATCTTTTTCACGCGGCGCGGGAGGAGAAGGTTCCGGACGAGGGAAGCAGCGGCGACAGTGGGCCGAAGGAGGACTCAGGGCATCCAGTGGGGCGGCTTTTGCTGGGTGTTCCGGGCGCGATCCAACTCCTGGGATTCCAGCGTCTCGCCCAGCTGTTCGAGGCGTTTCTGCATCCGCCCGAGCAGGCGGCCCTGCTCGATGAGGACAGTATTGAGTTCATCGCCCTGCTTTTCGGCATGGGCGAGCGCGGCTTCGAGGCGCGCCAGGCGTTGTTCGAGTTGTTCGGTGTTCAAATTTCGTCCTCCCGTTCGGCGAAGAAAAGCTGGTAGGCGCGGTCGTAGTGCTCGCCGGCAACGAAGACGTGCATCTCCCGGCTGAGGTCATCGGGATCGGCGCCGACCTCAGCGTCGGCGGTGGAAGCGGTGACACCGTGCTGATCGAGCCATTCGAGCAGCAGCTCGGTCTTGATGGTGGGACCGGTGAAGAAGTGGCGCTGGCCGGCGGGCGGTTCGGGCGGTTGGGGCGCGGGGAGGCTCATGGCTAGGGCGGGTGCGGGAGGCGGCCGGGAGCGCGACTCTCCGAGTCGCGAGTTGTTTCCGTAGCGCCAAATACCGCAAATACCGGGAGGAGATTGGACAACCGAGTCATCGGCGGACGGTCAGCCAAACTATCGGTATTGCCGCGAAACAGACCGGGTTCGGAGCGCGGATTCACGCGCCTCAGAGAGTCGAGCTCCCGGCTGGCGCGAGACGCCTGATGGACTATCCCGTTCATGCCGACTGGGTAGCCAAGATGGCCTTGGCCGCGTCGGCCACCCCGGCCACGAGTTCCGGCGGGGCGATGACCTTGGCGGCGCCGCCCCAGCCGAGGACCCAGCGCTGGATTTCAACGAGGCTGCCGAGCTTGAGCCGCAGTTCCACGGCGCCACCGGGCAGTTCCTTGAGCTGCTGCGAGGGGTGCCAACGTTTCTCCCGGATGTAGTCGGCGACCCGTTCGTCGAAGTGCAGAACCACGGCGAAGTCGCCTTCCTTGGAGTGGACGCCGAAGCTGTCGCGCAGCCGGCGTTCGAGGGCGAACTTCTCGGGCTTGGGAAAGGTTTTGCCGGTCTTGGTGTGTTCCGCGATGCGGGTCGGAACAAATGTGCGGATGTCCTGCCGCAGGTGATCGAAGGCGAAGAGATACCAATCGCCGTTCACGTTCGCGAGATGGTAAGGGTCGATGACCCGTTCCTCGGGCCGTTTCGCGCCGGGCTTGCGGTAGGTGATGCGGAGTTGCTGGCGCTTCTGCATCGCCTGGGCGAGCGCCTCCATCACGGGCACGTTCACGACCGGCTCGGCGGTGGTGCGGAAGGACACGGTCTGCTCCCACTCGGCGAGGTTCAGCGAGACGGTGCCGGGCAGAGAGCGTTCGAGCTTCTTGAGCGCCCCGACGAGGCGTTTCTCGTAGGGGGTGCCGCGATATTGCTGGAGCGCCTTTTCCGCGACGAGCAGGGCGAAGAGTTCGCCTTCGGTGATGGTGAGCGTCGGGAAGGCGTCCACCTCTTCGGTGTAATGGTAGCCGTTGCGCTGGGCGTCCCACTCCAGGGGCAGGTTCAGGCGGTCGCGCATGAACTCGAGGTCGCGCTGGATGGTCTTGGTGCTGACCTCGATGGTGCGGGCGAGCGTGGAGCAATTCGGGAACTTGCCGGCCGCCAGTTCGCCGTGGATTTGCATCATCCGGTCGATGGGCGGACGCGTCTGGGGCAGGTCGTGCGCGGTGCTCATGCTGGCGGTGAGGTTCGGTGTGGGGCAGGGAAGTGCAAGCGCCGGGAATGCCCCGGCTTGGGTTCCGGAGTCGGCGGTTCGGGCCTTGGTGGCATTTCTCCGATTGCAGTCGGGTCGCGGCTCCGCAAGCTCGGCGGCGAATGAAGTCCCCGCTGGTTCTCGTCGGGCTGCTGGCCGTATTCGCCGGTTGCGCCTCCCCAACCGCCGCCGTGCTCACGCCCAAACCCGGAGCGGCCGGCACGCAGGTCGAAACGTCGTTCACGCAGGTCGTCACCAAGACCAACCAGTTCCGTTTCCTGCTGGCGTTGCCGAAGGAGTATGCGGCCGATTCCGGGAAACGATGGCCGCTGGTCCTGTTCCTGCATGGCGCCGGCGAACGCGGCACCGACGTCCAGAAAGTCGCCGTCCACGGTCCGCCCAAGCTGGTGAAGGAGGGCCGGGATTTCCCGTTCATCCTCGCGTCGCCGCAATGTCCGGAGGGCCAAGTCTGGGACACGGATGCGCTGATCGGATTGGTGGACACGCTTCAGGCGCAACTCGCGGTCGACGCCAAGCGCACATACGTCACTGGCCTGAGCATGGGCGGCTATGGCACCTGGGCCTTGGCCTCGAAGTATCCAGACCGCTTTGCTGCGGTCGCGCCCGTGTGCGGCGGGGGCGAACGCATCCGCGCCCTGCTACCCAGCCAGCGCGAGGCGCTGCAGACGCTCGGGGTGTGGGCGTTCCACGGCGGCAAGGACAACGTGGTGGCGCCCTCCGAGAGCGAACGCATGGTGGACGCCTTCAAGAAGGCCGGCGTGACTGACATCCAGCTCACGGTCTATCCCGAGGACGGCCACGACTCATGGACCCACGCCTACGCCGAACCGACATTTTACGACTGGTTGCTGAAGCACAGCCGGTGACCGGCGGAAATGGCGCCAAGTGTCGTCCCTGCGGCTCCGATCGCCCCGATTGGGGTGGGGATGCCGAGGGTCATTGCCATTATCTTTCCGAAAAACTCTTTGACCCATGCCATGCTTTTGCTACCAATCGCCCTCCTTTTTGTTTGGGCCAAAATGAACAAGCGGACCTTTATTCCGAAAATTGACGTGCAGAGACGCCAGTGGCGCGTGGTGGACGCGAACGGTGTCGTGCTCGGTCGTCTCGCCGTCCAGATCGCCGATGCCTTGCGTGGCAAGGACAAGCCGACCTTTTCCCCCCACATGGATGGCGGCGACTTCGTTGTCGTCGTCAACGCCGAGAAAGTCGTGCTGACCGGCAAGAAGGAGGATCAGAAGCAATTCATGACCTACTCCGGTTGGAAGGGCGGCGAAAAGTTCCGCACCGTCGCCCAAGTCCGGGCGGCTCATCCCGAGCGGTTGGTCATGCATGCTGTCAAGGGCATGTTGCCGAAGAACCGCTTGGCCGACCGCCTATTGACTAAGCTTAAAGTCTACGCCGGCCCGACTCACCCGCACACTGCGCAGGAACCGGCCACCATGGCTTACGCCGGCTGAACCCGCTAACCCGTTTTGTCATAACATGTCGACTTCAGTCCTATTCTACGGCACCGGCCGCCGTAAAACGAGCGTGGCCCGGGTCTGGATCACTCCCGGCACCGGCACCATCACCGTCAACAAACGCACGGTGGAAAACTATTTCCCGGTCGAAACCCAGCGGATGCTGCTCCAGCAGCCGTTCGGTGCGACTTCGACCTCGGGCAAGTATGACGTTCGCATCAACGTCAACGGCGGTGGTCCGAGCGGCCAAGCCGGTGCCTGCCGCCACGGCATCGCCCGCGCCCTGCTCGCGAGCGACGCGACCTTCCGCCCGCTGTTGAAGGTGGACAAGTTGCTGACCCGCGATTCCCGCATGAAGGAACGCAAGAAGTATGGTCAGCCCGGCGCGCGCAAACGCTTTCAGTTCAGCAAGCGTTGATCCCCTCAGATTTCTTCCGACCCCGCTGGACTGTCCGGCGGGGTTTTTTGTTGGGCGGGACCCCGACTCGAGCTTGCCATGTATGTTCCTGAAGCTTTCGCCGTGACGGATCGTGATCTCCTGGCCGAGGTCATGCGGGATTTTCCGTTCGCGACACTGGTGACTGGCGGGTCGGTGCCCGCAGCGACCCATTTGCCGCTGATTTTCGAACCCAATCATTCGCCGTTCGGGAAGCTGAAAGGGCATTTGGCCCGGGCCAATCCGCAGTGGCGATGCTTTGCCGAAGGGACTGAGGCATTGGTGATCTTTCATGGGCCGCATGCTTTCGTCTCTCCTCGTTGGTATGCGCACCATCCGGCGGTGCCGACTTGGAATTACGTCGCGGTGCATGCCTATGGCCGGGCTTCCGTGATTCCAGGCGGACCGGAATTGGCCAATCTGGTCGACGAACTGACCGCCCGGTTCGAAGGGGGCGCGGGTCCCGACGTCGCTGACTCGGAACCGGCCTACCGCGATCGCATGCTGAACGGAATCGTCGGCTTCGAGATCGCGATCACGCGCTTGGAGGGAAAGTTCAAGCTCAGCCAAAATCGTCCGCCGGAAGATGTGGCGGGCGTCATTGCCGCCCTGGGCAGTTCGGCGGATCCGGGCGACCGGCAAACTGCCGAGTGGATGCGCCGATTCTCCCAAGGGCGATAACGACGTTGCCAGTCGTGTTTGCGCCCCAACATTCTCCCCGTTGTTCATGAACTCGTTTTCCTCACCCGTGCGCGTCGCCATTGTGGGCGCCTCCGGCTACTCCGGCGAAGAGCTGGTCCGGCTGCTGCTGAATCATCCTTCGGTCAACTTGGTGGCGGTGACGTCGCGGCAGAATGCCGGCCAAAGTGTCGCCCAAGTTTTCCCGAAATTTGCCAGCCATCCCAAGTCGAAGGCGCTGCTCTTCAGCGACCCGAACGCGGAGGTGCTGGCGAAGGTCGCGGACATCGTCTTTCTCGCACTGCCCCACGGCGTGGCCGCCGAATTTGCGGTTCCTTTGCAGGCGGCCGGAGTGGTGGTCATTGACCTCAGCGCGGATTTCCGGCTGCGCAGCGCGGAGGTTTACCGTGACTTCTACGCGCACGAACACCCCGCGCCGGCGTTGCTCGCCGAGGCCGTCTACGGATTGCCCGAGGTTTATCGGGACCGAATCCGGACCTCGCGGCTGATCGCGTCGCCGGGCTGTTATCCGACGAGCATCCTCCTGCCCACGTTGCCGCTGCTGAAGGCGGGCCTGATCCGCCCGGGCGGCATCATCGCAAACTCCATGAGCGGTGTCAGCGGCGCCGGCCGCAAGGCGGACCTCGACTACCTCTTCTGCGAATGCAACGAAAGCGTCCGCGCCTACGGGGTGCCCAAGCACCGGCATTTGTCGGAGATCGAGCAGGAACTGAGTCTGGCCGCAAAGGAACCGGTCACGATCCAGTTCACGCCGCACCTCATTCCGGTGAACCGAGGCATCCACACGACCCTGTATCTGGCTCCCACCCGGAACTTTTCCGGTGGCGACGAGGCGACCGCGCTCGGCCGCGAAATCGAGGAATGCTATCGGGCTGCCTACGCCACGGAACCGTTTGTGCGGGTGCTGAGCGGAAAGGCCCTGCCTGACACCAAGAACGTCGTCGGCACCAACACCCTGGAACTGGCGTGGCGGCTGGATCCCCGGACCGGCCGGTTGGTGGTCCTGAGCGCCGAGGACAACATCGTGAAAGGCGCGAGCGGCCAGGCGGTGCAGAGCATGAACATCGTGTGCGGCTTCCCGGAGACCACCGGTCTGGTCTGAGCGGTATCGCCGGCCATGCAATTGTCGCCGCAGCGTCTGCTTTGGTTAGCCGGGGTTGGCTGGCTGTTCGTGACGCTGCTCCGAACGGTTTCACCGGCGGCGGAACCGGGTGTCGGGCTGGTGCCGTTTGTTCGGGGCGAGACCAACGGAATTCCTTTCGTGCCTCGGAAAAGCTCGGACCTGCCCGCGGTGTTTTCGGCGGTGGTGGACCGAGAATGGCATCCGGGTCTGTTGCCGGTCTTTGCCGTCGAGAAATCCGGCGGCTGGGAACTCCGGCGTCGCCCGGGCACGGGACAGGAGAATTTCTTGGAACCCCTTTTCTTCGGGCTGCCACCAGAGCACGAACCGGAAGCGGCCGAGGTTTCCGGTCGCTGGGAGGTTTCCGCGACCCGGGCGGATGGATCGGTCCTGCGCCTCGCGCTGGAATTGGCGGCGGAGGGTGAGGCGGTTTCCGGCCGCTTCGACCAGAACACGGACTATCGCTTCGCCCAACTGACAGGCGGCAGCGTGCGCACCAATCGGCTCGAGTTGGCCGTGAAATACATCAACGATGACTACCGGTTGATCGCCCAGCGGCGCGGTGACCGTTGGGCCGGCCGCTGGCAAAGGGCCGACGATTCCGAAGGCGGAGCGTTGGAGCTGTTCCGGGGATTGCCGCCCGCCGCGTTGCCGGCCCATGGCCGGTTGGTTGCCTTGCATGAATATCGCCGCCATGGCTCCGGGGCGCGGCTCTACCTGCTGGCGAGCGAACCGGTGCCGGCCGGTTGGATAGCGGAGCCACGCCCCTTGGTGCGGGTTTGGCGGGCCGCGGCGCCGTGATCCAGGAATGAGCCAATTCGTCGGCTGGCGCGGCCAGGCAGGCGACCACCGCAAAAAGAGACATGAACTGCGTTGTTCCCTCGCCTAGCCTCCGCTGGCGGAACGAACCGTTCCCCGGCAGTGCGCGGACGAGTGCTGCCGGGCCACGGAATCCGCGAACCTCCGGAACATGAGTGATCCAGCCACCCTGATTGTGAAGTGTCCCCGCTGCCGGGAACGCGGAGCCTGGCTTGCCCGCGAGTGGGGACCCTTTTGCAGCGAACGTTGCCGGCTGATTGACCTCGGCCAGTGGTTCGGGGAGGAGCACAAGATCAGCCGGGTGCTGCGGCCGGGCGATTTTGAAGGGTTCGACGAATTGGAATCCGGGCCGCACCTGGACCGACCCGAAGCCCAAGGCTGACGGATGACTTACGACGTCATCATCATCGGCGGCGGTGCCGCGGGATTGTTCTGCGCCCGCACGGCCGGCCAGCGCGGACGCAAGGTGCTGTTGCTTGAGCACAATCCCCGGCTCGGGAACAAGATCCTGATTTCCGGCGGCGGCCGCTGCAATTTCACCAACCTGGGCGCGACGCCGGCGAACTACGTCACGAGCGGCAGTCCGCACTTCCTGAAGTCCGCCTTCGCGCGCTACACGCCGCAGGATTTCCTGAGCCTGGTGGAGCGGCACGGCATCGCGTGGCACGAGCGCAAGCACCGGCAACTGTTCTGTGACCACAGCTCGAAGCAGATCCTGCAATTGCTGGAGGACGAATGCGCGGATGGCGGGGTGGAATTCCGGCTGGGCTGCCGGGTGGAATCGGTCCGCCGTCCGGGCGACGCCGCTTCGGGCGAAGCGGCGTTGGGACACGGCTGGGAAATCACGACTTCCGCGGGCATTTTCACCAGCACTGCGCTGGTGGTGGCGACCGGCGGGCTTTCGTTTCCGAAGCTGGGCGCGACGCCGTTCGGCTACGAACTTGCGACCCAGATGGGGCTCAAGCTCGTCCCGCTGCGCCCCGGACTGGTGCCGTTCACCTGGTCGCCGGCTGACCGGGAGTTGTTTGCCGGCCTGAGCGGAATCGCGTTCGAATGTGCCGTGGCCGGCCGGCCCGACGCGCCAGCCTTCCGGGAAGCCGTGTTGTTTACCCATCGGGGACTCAGCGGCCCGGCGATCCTCCAGATTTCCAGTCACTGGTCCGCCGGTGAAACGGTGCGGCTCAACGTGCTGCCGGACGCTGTCGTGCCGGAACTCCTCGCCGCGAACCGGGCCGGTGGGCGCGAGGTGAAGACTGCCCTCCGGCAGGTGTTGCCCGAACGATTTGTGCAGGCGTGGAGTGCCCGGCACGGGACGGCCAAGCCCATCGCCCACCTGACCAAGGGGGAAATCGAAACCATCACCCGGTCCTTGCAGACGTGGGAAGTCACCCCGGCGGGCGACGAGGGCTATCCCAAGGCGGAGGTCACGGTCGGCGGAGTGGACACAGGCGAACTGTCCTCGAAGACGATGGAATGCCGGCGGGTGCCCGGACTGCATTTCATTGGCGAGGTCGTCGATGTCACCGGCTGGCTCGGCGGTTACAACTTCCAGTGGGCCTGGGCCAGCGGGCATGCGGCGGGACAGGCGGTGTAGTGGACCGCTTCAAGGGCTGGCGGCGGAGTGTTCGAGGTGCTTTTCCTCCAGCCGCGAAAACCACGGCACGAGGCAGAGCAATCCGCCGATCACCCCGAGCGCCAGCGTCAGCGAACGATCGGCCATGAGGCCGGTCAACGGGTTGAAGAGGACGATGCCGAACGTGCGCACCATCGACGCGAAGGAGAGCACGGTGGCGCGTTTGTCGGACGGGATCAGGGCGTTGAACTGGGCCGTGTAGATGGCGATCCGCGGCAGGCTGAAGGCGAAGGCGATGACAATCAGCGGCACGACCAACGGCACGGACCGGACAAAGCCGAGTGCCAGCATCGCGGCACCCGCGAGGACGGTGCTGAACAATAGCAGGCGTCGTCGGGAGCCGGCCCAACGGATCAGCGTGTCGACGTGGGTCAGGAACAGGATTTGCCCGACGCACGCGGTCGCGTGGACCAGGCCGAGGAACTTCAACGGAATGCCGGCCGCCAGCGCCACCGGTTGGTAGAGCCAGATGATGGACCACGCCAAGGCGTTGGTGATCGCCAGTTCCAAGCTGAGCAACCGGAGCACGGGATGGGTCGCGAAGTAGCGGCCGCCGTCCACGAGCAGTCGGAAATAGGTCCGTCGTGACCGAGTTTCGGTGGCGGTGGGCACTTCCCGGAGAAACAGGGAAAGGACAAACACAAGCAGGGTCGGGATGGCGTAGGCCCGCATCGGCGCGGTGATGCCCCAATTTGCCGCGATCCAGGCGCCGGTCAGCGTGCCGACGTTGATGCCGATCAGTTTGCATGCCTCGAGCCGGGACAGCACCCGCACGGACGAACCTTCTTCGCCGGCCGCCTTCAGGCTGTCGTAGGCCAGCGCTTCGTCCGCGCCCGAATGCAGCGTGAAGGCCGTGGCGAAGAGCAGCTCCGCGACCGCGAACCGGGGCCACGAGGGGTCTGCCGAATACACCCAGGCGCCCAGCGCGGCCACCACGCCGCCGAGGGCCAGCGAAACCTTGCGGCCAAGGAAGTCCGCGATGGTCCCGGTCGGCACCTCAAGCAGGAAACTGCACAGCATGAACCATGCGTTCAGGTAGAAGACGTGCGACAGCTTCAGGCCGCCCCACTGGGTGAAGAACGCAACCATCACCGCCGCAAAGAAGTGGGACCAGAACAGGATCCGGATACCGTAGAGCAGCCCGATGTTCCGGCGGAATCGGGCGCCGTTCGCCAAGGGAGGACTGGTTGCGACCAAGCTCATTGATTGGGGAACGGCTCGTTGGCGGATTCGGCGGCCAACGGGGAAGCACGCTGGCCAGCCCGAACGCGCCTTCACGGTGGGAAAGCACGGCCTGCGCGGTCAAGGCACCGCGGCGGTCTGCCGGGTGGAGATTTGAATCGGAACCACCGCGACCATGAGCGGCGTTGCGGTCCCGGGGCGGGGGCTTACTCCGCGTTGGGATAGCTGCCGAGCACCTTCACGAAGCTGCAGTGGGCGCCGAGCTGCTCGATGGCCTTGGCCACTTTGGGAGTGTCCGCGTGACCGTCGCAGTCCACGAAGAAGAAGTATTCCCACGCCTTCCGCTTGCTGGGCCGCGACTCGATCTTGGTCATGTTGATCCGGTAGCGGCGGAACGGGGCGAGCGCCTTGTGGAGCGCCCCGACGTCGTCGCGCACGCTGAACATGATGCTGGTGCGATCGGCGCCGCTGGGCGGGCTGCACTGCCGGCCGAGGACGAGGAAGCGGGTGGCGTTGGCCGCGTTGTCCTGGATGTCGTGTTCCAGCACCGGCACGCCGTATTGCTCGGCGGCCAGCACGCCGGCGATGGCGGCGGAACGCTTTTCCTTGGCCGCGAGTTCGGCGGAGCGGGCGTTGGAGCTGGTCTCCACCAGTTCCGCGTGGGGGAGATTGCGATGAATCCAGCCGCGGCACTGGCCGAGCGTCTGGGGATGCACGTAGATGCGCTGGATGTCCTCGCGCTTGGCCTTGCTGACGAGGCAGTGCGAGATGCGGAGGACAACCTGCGAAACCACCTTGAGGTCGCTGTCCACGAACATGTCGAGCGTGTGGGTGACGACGCCCTCGGTCGAGTTCTCGACCGGCACCACGCCGTAGTCGGCGCGGTGCTTTGACACCTCGCTGAACACGTCGGGAATCGTCTTCTGCGACGCGTAGCTCAGGCTGGAGCCGAAGCGCTTGATGGCGGCCTGGTGCGTGAAGGTCGCCTCGGGCCCGAGGTAGGCGATGGTCAGGGTCTTCTCCAGGGAGATCGCGCTCGACATCACCTCGCGGTAGATGGCGCGCAGACCCTCGTTGGTGATCGGGCCGGCGTTCTTCTTGCAGACGCGGTCGAGCACGGCGCGCTCGCGGTGCGGCACGTAGATCTCGTCGCCGGCCTTCAGCTTGATCTGGCCGATTTCTAGGACGTGCCGGGTGCGCTCGTTGAGCAGTTGCACGATCTGCTCGTCGAGGGCGTCAATCGCTTGCCGATGTTCCTGGAGGCTCATGGACGGGCGCCATGATGCCCGTTCGACCGCCCGCATGCGAAGCCGGAAACTTCGGAGGTTTTCGGATCGGCCGGGCTTACGGCTGTGGATCGGATTGGTTACCCCCGGGGCCGGCGGGAGTGGGGTCCGCTTCCCAGCGCAATGGTGACGTGCGCCAGTCGTATTGGATGGCGAGGATGCGCAGCACAAACGTGGCCCCGACACCCCAGGCGGCGGCCGCCTCGGCGCCCAGTTGGAACTGCCGGAGCAGCAACACGAACAGGGCCGTGCCCGAGACTGTTGCCAGCACGTAGAACTGGCCGGCCTTGAACATCAGCGGCTCTTCCCGGGTGAGGATGTCCCGCACTGCGCCGCCGCCGGTGGCGTTGACCACGCCGACAAAGATCGCGGCCGGTGCGCTCAGTCCGGCCGCGAGGGAAAGGCGCGCGCCGATGACGCCGTAGGCGGCCAAACCCAGGGCGTCGATCACGCTGAAGGCGAGGTTGAAGCGGTCCAGGCGCGCGCCGAACACGTAACCTATCGCGCACCCGGCACCGATCACCGGCAGGTAACGCCAGTCGGTCAGGACCAGCGGCGGTCCCTGCTGGAGGAACAGCCCGTCGCGCAGGAGGGCCCCGCCCACACCTGTGACCAGCGCCAGTGCGAAGACGCCCACGACGTCGTAATGCCGGCGGATCGCCGCGATGGCGCCGGTGACGGCAAACACGAACGTGGCCGCGAGGTGAAACCACGCGGGCAGTTCGAGCAGGTTGGGGGCGCCGGACACGGGGCAGGGGTTACAGCCGGCCGTTGTCGATCAGGCGGGTCTTGCCGACGAAGACCGCCAACGCCATCTGCGTGCCGCGGCGGACCGTGACGGCCGGTTGGAGGGTTTCCGGCTCGAAAAACTCCACGTAATCCAGCCGGGCCGCGGGCCGGGTCTTCACGAGGCGCGTGACGGCCCGCTTCAATTCGGCGGCGGCCACGGGCTGTTTTTGCACCGCCCGGCGGCATGCGGCGAGCGCCTCGGAAAGCACGAGGCCTTGCTGGCGTTCGTCCGAATTGAGGTAGGTGTTCCGGGAACTCATGGCGAGGCCGTCGGGTTCCCGGCGCGTGGCCGCGACGACGATCTTCAGCGGGAAGTTCAGGTCCTGCGCCATGCGCCGGATGACGGCCGCCTGCTGCCAATCCTTGGCGCCAAAGACGGCGACGTCGGGCAGCACGCAATTAAACAGTTTGGCGACGACCGTCGTGACTCCGCGGAAATGGGTGGGGCGCGACACGCCTTCCATGCCCTGCGTCAGCCGTTCCTCCACGACGTAGGTCGAATAGCTCCCCTCGGCCTTGCCCGGATACATCGCCGCGTCGGACGGCAGGAAAACCGCGTCCACACCCTCGGCCCGGCAGAGGGCGTAGTCGCGTCGGAGGTCACGCGGATACTTGGCGAGGTCCTCGGTCGGGGCGAACTGGGTCGGGTTGACGTAAATGCTGAGCACGACCTTGCCCTGCGGCCCGACCCGGCGGCGGGCGTCGCGCACGAGGCTCATGTGGCCGTCATGGAGGAAACCCATCGTAGGCACAAAGCCGATGCGGGTTCCCGCGCGGCGCCAGGCGAGGGCGGCGCGTTGCATGGCGGCGACGGTCTTGAACGTCTTCACGGGCGGACCGTAGCGCCGGTGGTCCGCGGGCTCACGTCACAAAAAAGCCCGCGGCCGAAAAGGGGGACTTCGACCGCGGGCGAGGTTTAGTTTGAGGGAAATCAGGGATTCGCCGCCGGCAACACCCGCAACAGGCGCCAGACTTGGGCGTCCCGGTTACGCAGGCTGACAAAAACTTCCGTGAAACCGTTCAGGTTCGAGAACTGCGCCGACGGGCGGAGGGCCGTCTCGGTCCGCCAAGTCGTGAAGTCCGTGGTCCGCTCCAGCCGCCACGTCTCGCCGCCCAAGGTGAAGAAGCGCAGCTTCAGCGCATCGTAGGTCCGCACGGTTCCGTCGGCCGATTCGGTGGCGGCGACCGGATTGAACCCGGCCAGCAGTTCGGTCTGGTCATCCAGGCCGTCGCCGTCGGAATCGCTGCTGGCGGAATTCATGCCGAGGCTCGCTTCGTGGATGTCATCGACGCCGTCGGAGTCGGCATCCACCGCGGTGTTCGCCGCGGCGATGTGGCCGCCGCCCGCGGCAATGGCGGCCGTGGCCCCGAAGGCGTTCAGGCGTTCGGCCAGGCTCGCCGCGTTGGCGCCCCACACCGTGAACCGGCCGGTGGCGTCCCGGGCGATGGTGACGTTGTTGCCCACCAGGACGGCGGTGATTCCGCTCAAGCCTGCGGGGACGTCGCATTGACCGTCCACGTTGTTGCCCCAGCACACGACGTTGCCGGACCGGGTTACGGCCGCGGTATGGCCGAATCCCGCCGCGATGGCGGCGATGGGCGGGAGGTTGGTGGGAACGGTAGTTTGGCCGAGGCGATTGTCGCCCCAGGCCACCACGGTGCCGTCGGCGCGCAGGGCGACGGAATGGAAGCGTCCGGCAGAGATGGCCACCACGTCCCGGAGCCTCGAAGGCACCTGGGTTTGGCCGGCTTCATTCGCGCCCCAGGCGATAACGGTGCCATCCACAAGCAGGGCCAGGCTGTGGCTGCCGCCGGCCGCGATGGCGGTCGCGGGCAGATCTTGCAACGGCGGGCTGGCCTGTCCGTAGGCATCGGAACCCCAGCCGACCACTTCGCCATTGGAGCGGAGGGCCAGCGAATGCAGGCCGCCGCCGGCGAGCGCGGTGATCTCGCCCAGCTCGGCGGGGATTTCGCATTGACCGGCCGAATTGAGGCCCCAACCGACCACCGAACCGTCTAGGCGCCGAGCCAGCGTGTGCCAGACCCCGGCGGCGAGCGCCTGCACGCGTTCGAGGCTGATCGGCACGCTGGTCTGGCCGAATTCGTTGTTGCCCCACGCCTTCACGGTGCCGAGCACGAACGGTTCCGGCGCCCCGCCTTCAACCGGCTCTTGGCCGCTGACGGAACCCAGTCGCTGCGCGCGATACCACTGCAGGCTTGGGGTGGGGTTGGTGAGGATGCGGGTCAGGCCTTTGCGCGGCACAAACGGCGCCAGCAGGTCGACCCAGTCGGATCCGTTAGTTGACCCTTGCAGCTGAAACTGGCTGCGGCCGGAGGCGAAGATCTCCAGTTCGACCGCGGGCAACGCCTGCAAGGAGCCGTTGGGCCGCTCGGTCCCGACGGTGGGGTTGAAGCCGCGCGTGATTTCCAGGTAATCACTCAGGCCGTCGCCGTCCGTGTCGGCGACCAGCGGGTTGCTGCCGAGGCGGACTTCGATGCCGTCCAGCACGCCGTCGCGGTCGCTGTCCGCCTGCGAGATGCTGGTGCCGCGGGATTGCTCGGTCGGGTCGTCGAGCAGATCGCCGTCGCTGTCGGGACGGGCATCGAGGGCCAGCCCGTGGGCATAGCCGCCGGCCACGTGGGTGGGGCGGGTCAAAGTCGGCGGAGTCAGCAGCGCAGGATCACCCCAGAGCACCAGTTTCCCCTCGTGGGTGACGGCGCCGGAGAGATTGAAGCCGGCGGCGATTTCGACGGCCTTGGGCAAGCTGGCGGGCACCGTGGACTGGCCCACGCTCCCGTTGCCCCACGCCAGCACGATGCCGTCCCGGCGCAGCGCCACCGAATGATTGCCGCCCGCGGCGACGTCCACCACGCCGACCAATTGGTCCGCAAGCGGTCCGGGGGTGGATTGCCCGAACGCATCCGAGCCCCAGCAGATGACCGAGCCATCCACGGCCAGCGCCACGGTGTGGAACATGCCGGCGGAGAGCTTGCGGATCGGCCGGAGTCCGACGGGGACGTTGGTCTGGCCGAAGGCGTTGTCGCCCCACGCGACGACGGAGCCGTCGCTCCGCAGGGCCACCGAGTGGAAATAGCCGGCCGAGATGGCGACTACGTTGCTCAATCCCGGCGGCGGGCTTGCCTGACGGTATTGGTTGGCGCCCCAGCCCATCACGGTGCCGTTGGTGCGGAGCCCGAGGATGTGGGAAGAACCCGAGGCGATGGCCGTCAAATCGATGGCGTCCCGGGGCACGTCCGTCTGCCGGAAGCCGCTGTCGCCCCAGACCACGACGGAACCGTCCACGCGGAGCGCGGCCGAGTGCAGGAAGCCGGGAGCGACCTGGACGACGTTGGTCAGATCCGGCGGCGCCGAAGTCTGGCCGGCGAGATTATTGCCCCAGGCGACCGCGGTGCCGATGACCGGCACCTGGACGCGCGCGGCGAGGGGAATCACCTCGACCGGCACGTCATCGCTGGTCTGCTGCGACCTCAGCAGGGCCGCTTCCAGGTGATACAGCCCGGTGTCTGTCCCCCGCACGTTGAGGAGGACGAGGTTCGCATTGGTCTGGGTGGGCAGCGCGTTGGTGCCGACGAACCACTGGAACTGGATGTAGTTGGTGATGACCGTGATGTTGGTCCGGGTCGAGCCGGGCGTCGTGATGGGGCACAGTTCGGCGGTATCCGCCACGCCGTCGCCGTCCACGTCGCAACTGTCCGGTGTGCCGTCGTCGTCGGAGTCCACCGGCGTGCCTTCGTAAACCGGCGGGATGTTCGTGATGGTGACGTTGGTCACGACGATGAAGTTGGTGAGCAGCGTTGGCCGGATAATGAGGGTCTCGCCCAACAGGCGCTGATGCGAATTCGTGCTCAGCAGGAAGATGGGATGCCGGTCCCGGGCGAGCGGATCGGTGCGCAGGGTGTATTCCTGGCCATCGCTGAAGCCGTCGCCGTCGGTGTCCGGCTTGGTGTAATCCGTGCCCAGACGGAGCTCCTGCAGGTCCGAAAGCCCGTCCCGATCCAAGTCTGGACCTGGCAGCGGCGTCGGGGTCGAGGCCAACGGGGCAAAGGCGGCCTCGGCCGGAACCTCGGTCGGGGACAGAATGATGGGCTCCGCCATGGCGCGGAACCAAACCGCGCCGGCGGCCAGCAGAAGGACGAGTTTCTTCATAGGAATCGATTCCACGCGCGCCGTGCGAACCGCCATCACCGGAGGCGGGAGCGGAGGACTCTTTTGCGGGCGCAATGGAAGTCCTGCCATACTACGCAAGTCCCTTGCCGGACGCCTTACATTTTTGTGCCGATTTGGCGCCAAGAGCGGGCGAGTTTTGACCGAGCGCATCGGTTCCGCGTGGCCAGCGGGGCCGGTTGGTGCGGTCGCAGCGGACGTAAGCCCGTGGGCGTGCCTGGCGGCGCGGCGTGACAGCCACCGACTCACGTCGGCAGCTATCGCGGGGGCTCCGAGGGCGGGCTCAGCCACGGTGAAGAGAGGCGCCCGCTTTGGCCCGGAAGTCCGCGGGGCGGTTGACTCCGGTCGCGGTCGCCCGACAGGTTTCGCCATGCGTTCCCTTTTTCGATGGTTCGGTTTCCTGTGGTTTCCGACCGTGCTCAGCCCGGCCCTCGGGGCTGATGCGCCGTTTCCCGGCCAGAAGTCGGTCTGGTCAGGCTTCGATCGCTACGACTTCGAGGTCGGCGGCAAGCCGGCGATGGTCGTGGTGCCCAAGACTGCCGCGCCCGGGCGGCCATGGGTCTGGCACGGCGAGTTCTTCGGCCATAAGCCCAAGCCCGACGAGGCGTTGCTGGCCCGCGGCTGCCACGTCGTTTACCTGACGGTCCCCGACATGCTGGGGTCGCCCACGGCGGTCCGCCACTGGGATGCGTTCTACGCCGAGCTGACCGGCAAATACGCCTTGGCGCCCAAGGCCGCCCTGGTGGGCCTCAGCCGCGGCGGCCTTTACTGCTACAACTGGGCGGCGGCGAATCCCACGAAGGTCGCCTGCCTCTACGGCGATGCACCGGTGTGCGATTTCCGGAGCTGGCCGGGTGCCTTCGGCCACGGCAAACGCAGCGACCGCGATTGGCAGTTGGTCCTGACCCAATACGGCTTCAAGTCCGACGCCGAAGCGCGGGCCTATCCGGGCAATCCGGTCGACAACCTCGCACCGCTGGCCGCGGCAAAGGTGCCGTTGCTTCACGTCTTCGGGGACGCGGACGAGGTGGTGCCTTGGGAGGAAAACACCGGCCTGATCGCGGAGCGTTATCCGAAGCTGGGCGGAAGCATCACGCTGATCCGCAAACCCGGCGTGAAGCATCACCCGCACGGGCTGGAGGATTCGAAGCCTATCGTCGACTTCATCTGGGAACACGCTGCCAATGCCGAGGCCAAGGCTTGGTGGGCCGCCCGTAATGCGACTGTCCCGCTGCCCGCCGTGCCGCGCTGACCGCAACCGGGTGTCCGGCGGCCAACGAGGACTCGCCAAGACGCCGGGGATGCCGTCAGGCTGCGCCATGCGCTCGTTCGCCTTCGCGTCCGCAGTCCTCCTCGCCTCCTCCCTTGGTCTGGCCCACCGATCCTTGGCCGCCAACCAGAAGGAAGACCCCAACGCCGCTTGGCTCGCGGAGCATTATACCAAGTTCGAGCACCGCATCCCGATGCGCGACGGCGTGAAGCTCTTCACGCGGGTCTATGTGCCCAAGGACGACTCGACCAACTACCCGGTGCTGCTCACGCGCACGCCCTATGCCGTGAAACCCTACGGGATAGACAACTACAACGACCCCGGCGGCTCGTTTGCGACCTTGGCGAAGGACCGTTTCATCATGGTTTCGCAGGATGTGCGCGGGCGCTATGGCTCGGAAGGCACCTATGTCCACATGCGGCCGTTCAACCCGAACAAGGGACCGAAGGACGCCGATGAAAGTTCCGACGCCTGGGACACCATTGATTGGCTCGTGAAGAACGTGCCGAACAACAACGGGCAGGTCGGCATGTTTGGCATCTCGTATCCGGGCTTCTACACGTCGATGGGCATGATCGACTCGCACCCGGCGCTGAAGGCCGCCTCGCCGCAGGCGCCGATCTCGGACTGGTTCATCGGCGACGACATCCACCACAACGGCGCGTTCTTCCTGTCGCAGAACTTCAACTTCTTCTGGTGGTTCGAGCAGACGTCCGACGACCCGCTGCGCGACGACGGCAAGAAGTTCGTGTTCAACAACCCGGACGGCTACGACTTCTTCCGGCGGATGGGCCCGCTCGGCAACTCGGAGTCGGTCCACTTCAAGGGCCGGGTGCCGGCATGGAAAGACTTCCTCGATCATCCCAACTACGACGCCTTCTGGCAGGCCCGGAACATCCGGCCGCACCTGAAGAACGTCCGCTGTGCGGTGCTGACGGTCGGGGGCTGGTTCGACGGCGAAGACCTGTTCGGCGCGCTGGAAACCTACCGCTGGACCGAGCGCCTGAACGCCGGCATCACCAACGTGCTGGTCATGGGCCCGTGGACGCACGGCCAATGGTCGGGCGGCGACGGCGACCGGGTGGGCGACATCAAATTCAACGCCAAGACTTCCGAATACTACCGGGAGAAGATTGAGCTGCCCTTCTTCCGCCGCTTCCTCAAGGGCGACACCAACTACGTGTCCACCGAGGCGCTGATGTTCGAGACCGGCACGCACCAATGGCGAAAGTTCGATGTCTGGCCGCCGCGCGAGGCGAAGGAGCAGACCCTGTTCTTCCACCCTGAGGGACGCCTCGCGTTGGGTGCCCAACCGGCGGACGGCGCCACGGCCTTCGACGAATACGTCAGCGATCCCGCCAAGCCCGTGCCGTTCACGCAGGAAGTCACCACGGACTATCCGCGCGGTTACCCGACGCACGACCAGCGTTTCGCCGCCGCCCGGCCCGACGTGCTGGTCTACGAGACCGAACCGCTGGAGGAAGACCTCACGTTTGCCGGCCCGTTGAAGGCGACCCTGCACGTCGCGACCACCGGCACCGATGCCGACTGGGTGGTGAAGCTGATCGACGTTTACCAACCCCACTTCCCGAACCCGGAGCCCAACCCGGCCTACCTCCAGATGGGCGGCTACCAGCAGCTCGTCCGCGGCGACGTGATGCGCAGCCGCTTCCGGAACAGCTTCGAGAAACCGGAGGCGCTGGAGCCCGGCAAGACCACGAAGATCGAGTTCACGATCCCCGACGTGCTGCACACGTTCCGCCGCGGCCACCGCGTGATGGTGCAGGTGCAAAGCTCATGGTTCCCGCTCGTGGACCGCAATCCGCAAACCTACGTGCCCAACATCGCGTGGGCGAAGCCGGAGGATTTCAAGAAGGCGACCCAGCGGGTGCATCGCAGCGCGACGGCCGCGTCGGGGATCACGGTGCAGGTGCTGCCGGCCAGGAAACCCGGGGGCAAATGACCTATTCCCAATCACCAATGACCCAAGGACAGACGGAGTGTTCCGCTCCCGGTGGTCATTGGAAATTGGTCCTTGTTCATTCCTCCTTCCGCCGTGTTCACGGTCACCCCGATCACCGACTTCGCCGATCCTCGGCTCGCGCCCTTCCGTAACCTGAAGGCGCAGGTCGACCACTTGAACCAGGGCGTGTTCGTGGCCGAAGGTGAGAAGGTCATCCGTCGGCTGCTCGCATCGCCGCATCGGGTCGTGTCAGTGCTCGTGCCGCCCGAGTGCGTGGCGGATTACGAACCGCTGCTGGCGGCCCGTGCGGAAACCATCACCCTGTTCGTCGCTGGCCGGGACGTCCTGAGAGGCCTCACTGGGTTCTCGATTTTCCAGGGCCAGCTCGCGCTCGCGCAGGTGCCCCGGGCGGCGACCGTGGACGAACTTCTCAGCCTTCCCCACCCGCGCCTGTTTGCCGCGATCGATGGCCTGAGCAACGCGGAGAACGTCGGGGCGGTGATCCGCAATGCGGCAGCCCTCGGCGTTCAGGCCATCATCGTTGGCGAGACTTCTGGGCACGCCTACCTCCGGCGTTCCGTCCGCAGCTCCATGGGCACGGTCTTCCAACTGCCCTACCTCGCCTGCGCCGCCGGGACGGATTTGGCGACAACGCTCACCCAGCTTCGTGCCCACGGCGTTCGTTGTCTCGCGGCCCATCCGCACACCGACCGGCGCACGCTGTGGGATGCAGATCTGACCGGCGACCGCTGCATCGTGCTCGGCTCCGAAGGCGACGGCCTCCGCCCGGAAGTTCTGGCGGCCTGCGACGAAGCAGTCGCGATCCCGATGTGCGAGTCCGTCGATTCGCTCAACATCGCCAGCGCCGCCGCGGTGTTTTTCGCCGAGGCTCAGCGGCAG
>JBIIUN010000136.1:0-10777 GCA_044339945.1 Kapaibacterium sp. (SeqCode) | reverse complement strand
GGGCACTCGTCGAAGACCATGGCAATGTCCGAACCCAGCACCCGCTGGATCGCCATGCTTTGCTGCGGCCCAAGCACGATGAGTGAACCGTCCAGGTGACTGCGGAACTCGACGCCGTGCTCCTTGATCTTGCGGATCTTGCCGAGGCTGAAGACCTGGAATCCGCCCGAGTCGGTCAGGATCGGCAGATTCCAGTTCATGAAACCATGCAGGCCGCCCGCGGCGGTGATGATTTCCAACCCCGGCCGGAGGTTCAGGTGGTAGGTGTTGCCCAAGAGGATCTGGGTGTTCATCTCCAGCAACTCCCGGTTGTCGAGCGCCTTGACGCTGGCCTGGGTCCCGACCGGCATGAACACCGGCGTCTCGATGACACCGTGGGCGGTCGTGAGGCGCCCGCGGCGCGCGCGGGACTGCGGATCGGTCTTCAGAAGCTCGAACATTGGCGGCGGACCTTGGACCCTGAGCGGCCGGGATTCAATTTCGACGACACCGAGATACGCCTCACCACAAAAGGGCAGGTCAAGTCGCACCGGCCGATTGACTTGCGGCCCGCCCACGGGCCACTGTATGGCCAGTCACACACATTCACTGACGCATGAACCTTCCTTTGAATGCTCCTCGCCGCGCCTTGCGGTCGGCCTTCACCCTCATTGAACTGCTGGTCGTCATCGCGATCATCGCGATCTTGGCGGGCATGCTCCTGCCCGCCCTCGGTAAGGCCAAGAGCAAGGCCATGACCGTCAAGGTGCTCAGCAACAACAAGCAGTTGATCCTCGCCCTCAACCTCTACGCGAGCGAATACACTGATTTCCTGCCGCCCAACCCGGACGACGGCAACAAGACCCCCGGCAATAACTGGTGCCCTGGTAACGCCGGTCCCGGTTCCGCCGACGAGGCGAACACCGACATCTTGGTCGATCCGAAGCTCTGCCTGATCGCACCGTTCATCGGCGGATCCGCAGAAATTTTCGTCAGCCCATTCGATACCAAGCCGGCTAGGACCGCCTACCGGACGAAGGATGGTCGCCTCCTGAAGAAGCGGGCCCGGTCGGTGGCGATGAGCCAAGCGGTCGGCACCAACCCGGCTAAGCAGGCACGGGCCGCAGTGGATGGTCCTTGGCTTGACGGCAGCCACGGACACACATCGGGAAGGACCTACCACACCTACGGCAAGATGGGCAGCTTCAACGCGCCAGGACCCTCCATGACGTGGGTCTTCATGGACGAGGATCCCGCCAGCATCAATGACGGTGGACTTGCCATTGCCGCTGAAACCCCGTCTTGGATCGACTGGCCGGCCTACTTCGGAACCGGAACCGCCGCCTTGGCGTTCGCGGACGGACATGCGGAAGTTCGCCGCTGGCAGTCAGGCGAGACCAAAGTCGTCAACGGCAACGTCGGGCAGCGCGCACCTAAGACGGTTCAGGGCAAAGCGGACCGTAACTGGATCAGCGAGCGGACCTCCGCCCGCCTGGATGGTGCGCCCCTCAAGAAATTCTGAGTCACGAGCCAACCCGCTCCATCGCCGCTACGATTGCCGTAGCGGCGATTTTGCTTTTCAGGTGATCAGATGCCCTGCGCTTCAACGTCCAGACCGGCGCGAATGCCAATGGGCACCATCACCGGCACCGGGGCTAAGGCATTCCGTGGATTCAGCCGAATCCTCGGTCGGCCTCCACTGCAGGCGCATCGCCACAAAGGAGAATACTTGGTCCGCTCGGTTGACTTGCCCAACCCCGACCACAACTGTATGAGGTGTCGCACACATTCGTCACCCTATGAACACTCCATCGAATGCCCCCCGTCGTGCCGTCCAGGCAGCTTTCACCCTGATCGAATTGCTGGTCGTGATTGCGATCATCGCGATCTTGGCCGGCATGCTTCTGCCCGCGCTGAGCAAAGCCAAGACCAAGGCGCAGGGCATTCTCTGCATGAGCAACAACAAGCAGCTGATGTTGGCGTGGAAGCTCTATGCCGGCGACAACAACGACAAGTTGGTTGCTTCCTTGGCGGTGCCCGGCCGGCCGGTCTGGATCGAAGGTGGGCTGGATTTCCCAGGCGATGCCAGCCAGACCAACAGTCGCAACATAACCAATGGTCCGCTCTTCAAATACGGTGGCGGTTCGTTGGCCATCTACAAGTGCCCGGCTGACCGCGCAGCCACTGGCAAAATCCCGGGCGTCAACGGTCGTTTCACGCCGCGCATTCGTAGCATCTCCATGAGCCAGGTTTTCGACTTCGGCGGCTGGCTGCCGGCGCCGCCCTACCGGCTCTACGCCAAGGATGCGGACATCGTGAGGCCCTCTCAGACTTGGGTGTTCGTGGAAGAACACTCGGATAGCATCAACGACGCCGCCTTTGCCGTGCAGATGGTCCAACCGGCAGCAACCAGCGGCAACATCATCGACATGCCGGCCGCCTACCACAACGGGGCCTGCGGTTTCTCCTTTGCGGACGGCCACGCGGAAATCCACCGATGGATTGGCAATACGATTAAACCCAAGGTGAAATATGACGGCTCCGTCGCGCTCAACGTGGCCGCGAGGGACTCGCTCGTTGACCTCAAGTGGATGTGTCTGAATACGACCGTCGGTCCCGGCTACTGATCTGCCGGTAATCCTTTCTGGCCGCCGCCCATCGGGCGGCGGTTTTCGTTTGTATGGCCAACGCCTATCCCAACCGACTCACGGCAGCGCGCATGCTAGTCGCCTGCTGCGCCGTCTGGGCCTTCAGCTTTCCGGCCATGAAATCCCTGGCGCTGCTCGGCGATCGGTCGGCGCCGGGAAACAGTTCCTTCTTCTTCGCCGCCCTGTGCGTGACCGAGCGATTCACGTTGGCCGGACTTCTGCTGACGCTGTTTCCCGGACTTCGACTGCGGCAACTCACCCGCCGGGAAGTGAAGCAGGGGCTGGGGCTGGGGCTTTTCGGTGCCGCCGGGCTGATTCTCCAAATGGACGGCATGGCCTACACGCACGCGTCGACCGCCGCGTTTCTCACCCAAGGCTACTGTGTTTGGATTCCGATTTGGTTCGCGCTGCGGCACCGGCGCCGGCCCGGCTTGAATACGATGGGCGCCACCCTGTTGGTCATCGCCGGCGCTGCGGTGCTCAATGACGTGGGAGCGGGCAATCTTCGCCTCGGCCGGGGTGAACTGGAAAACTTGCTCGGCTCCGTGTTCTTCGCGGCCCAAATCCTTTGGCTCGAGAAACAGGAGTTCGCCGGCAACAGTGTGCTCCGGTTCTCCTGGGTCATGTTTGCGACGATGGCAGCCGTTTCGCTGCCGCTGACCCTGGCGTTGGCCACCTCCCCCGCCGCCGCCCTGTCTGCCTACGCCTCACCCGCTGCCTGGGTGCTGATGGCGGGCCTGACGCTGTTCTGCACACTGTTGACCTTTCTGCTCGCCAACCGCTGGCAACCGGAAGTGCCGGCAACGGAAGCCGGACTCCTCTATTGCACCGAGCCGGTGTTTACGAGCGCCGTGACCCTGGTGCTGCCCGGGCTCATCTCCCGATGGTCCGGCATCGCTTACCCGAACGAACTGCTGACCTGGAATCTGCTGCTCGGCGGCGGGATGATCATCGCCGCCAATGTCTGGATGCAGTTGCGGCCCGGCAAGAGCTGAAGGCCTTGGCCTAGATCAGAAAAAAGCGCAGGAGCCGATTCGCGGCCATTCCTTGCCACCTGCTTTTCCCGCTGGGTCGAGCCTGTGCCCCGGAGCTCCGCGGCGCAGTGGTCGGTTCGCCAACAATCTCCCTGACGATTTCCGCACGGACTCCGCTTGGGTCACCAGCGATTGAGGGATTTCCCTGCGGCGCGTCCGACCCGTGACCTCACCCGCCAACAAAAAACCGGCCGGACAGGGTCCGGCCGGCTGAGGAAATCAGTCGCGTTCAGGCTTTGGCGCCCGAGGGTTCGACTTCGACCGGAACCACCGAGGCATTCAACACCGGGCGCTGGCCCTTGTGCCACCAGAGCACCAACGCGCTCGCAATGTAGATCGACGAGTAGGTGCCGGTGATCACACCGACCAGGAAGGTGAACGCAAAGTCGTTGATGGGGCCACCGCCGAACAGATAGAGCGAAAGTGTGGCCAGGAAGACAGTGCCGGAGGTGATGATCGTCCGGCTCAGCGTCTCGTTGGTCGCGCGGTTGATCAGGTCACGGAAGGAGCCGGGCACGCCCAGCTTCAGGTCCTCGCGAATCCGGTCAAAGATGACGATCGTGTCGTTGATGGAGAAACCGATGATGGTCAGCAACGCCGCCACGAAGGTGGCGTTGAACTGCCGGCCCTCGCTCCAGAGCCCGGTCAGGCAATACATGCCGAGGGTCATCAGCACGTCGTGCAAGATGGCCACGACCGCGCCGATCGCGAAGCTGAACTCATAGCGGAAGGCGACATAGATCAGGATGCCGAAGAGCGAAAGCAGGGAGGCGATGATCGCCGCCTTCTGGATTTCCTGGCCAACCGCCGGACCGAACGACTCAGTGCCCAGGCGAACATACTTCGCCTCCGGGAAGGCCTGCTTGAGTGCTTCCTCCACCTTGGTGAGGTTGGATTTGCCGCCCTTGGCGCCTTCTTCGTTATGCGGAACCTCGACGCGCAGGGTTTCGCGCTGGGTGGACTGATCAATCTGATACCCAACCCGGCCTTCGCCGAGCTTGAGCTGGTCGACCACCGTGCGGATTTTCTCGCGGTCCACCTTCTGTGCGAAGGTCAGGGTGATGTTTTCACCGCCGGCAAACTCGATGCCCGCCATGTTGGAGCCGCGGACGAAGATGCCATAACCCAAGCCCACCACGATGATGAGCCACGAGAATGCGAACGCCGGCTTCGAGAGGGCCATGAAGTCCAAGTTCGGCTTCCGGATGAGGTGCAGCATCTTGACGCCGTCCTTGAGCACGCTCGTCTTCACCAGCAGGAAGTCGAAGATCAGGCGGGTGATGACCAAGGCGGTGAACAAGCTCGCGGCCACACCGATGGTCAGTGCCACACCGAAGCCCTTCACGGTGCCGGTGCCCATCACGATCAGGATGACCGACGAAATCAGGGTGGTGACGTGGGAATCGAAGATCGTCCCGAAGGCCCGGCTGTAACCGGCGGCCAAGGCGCCGCGGACCGACTTGCCCCGCGCTTGCTCTTCGCGGATGCGCTCGAAGATCAGCACGTTGGCGTCCACCGCCATACCGACGGTCAGCACGATGCCGGCGATGCCGGGCAGCGTGTAGGTGACGTTCAGCGAGCACATCACCCCCAGCAGGATGATCACGTTGCAGATCAGCGCCACGTTGGCCACCGCCCCGGCGAGGAGGTAGTAGACCAGCATGAAGCCCGCTACGAGCACGATGCCGCCAATGGACGCCTTGATGCCGCTCTTCACGGAATCGGCGCCCAGTGAGGGATCAACGCCCCGCTCCTCAACCACACGCAGCGGGGTCTTCAGCGGATTCTCCAGCGAGGTGGCGAGTTCAAAGGCCTCGGCATCGGAGAAGTTTCCGGTGATCGAGCCTTGGCCGCTGGGAATGGGGCTGTTGATGTTGGGCGCGGAGACCACTTCGCCGTCCAGGACGATCGCGAGGCGCTGGCCGACATTGGCCCGGGTAATCTGGGCAAACTTCGTGGCACCATCTCCATTCAGCGTGAAATGAACCTCGGGGCGGCCGGTCATGGGGTCGTGGGAAACCCGCGCTGAACTGACGGCGTCACCGGTCAGGCCCAGTTCCGGGGAATCCTTCACGATCACCGGGCTGCGGAACACTTGGCCGTTCTCGCCCTTGATCTTCTCGTATTTGATCTCATAGCCCGGCGGGACGAGCCAGCTCTCCGGGGTCGGCCCCTGGGCATGATCCGCCATGTCGGGATCGACCATGCGGAACTCCAGGAAGGCTGCCTTCTGGATGCTGATGCGGGCGGATTCCTTGTCGGCTTCGGAAAGACCGGGCAACTGCACTTCGATGCGGTTTTCGCCGGCCGGCTGGATCAGGGGTTCCGCCACGCCGAAGGCGTCCACGCGGCGGCGGAGCACCGTGATCGCCTGTTCCACGAGAAAACGTTGCCCAATATTGTCCGCGAGCGACGTGGCCGGGGCGTTGGTTGAGCCAGGGGCATTGGTGCCGCGGACCTTGCTCAGGTCCATTTCGAGAACCCAAGCCGTGCCACCGCTGAGGTCGAGGCCGAGCTTGAATTTGCCGGCGGCCTCCCGCTGAAGGCGGTTGAGGATGACCGTCTGGGGCGCGCGGCCTTCGGCCTTATCGAGGAAGTTAGACGGGAAGTATTTCCGGATGTCGGTGGTGCCGATGGCGTTGACCAAGTTGCTGTAGGTGAGCGGCACAAATCCCGTCGGGTTGTTGCTCTCGGACTGGCGGGCCTTGGTGACGATGGCGTTGAAGGTCGCGTCCGGGCTGACCGCGGACTGGTCGAACTGATCGATCAGGTTGCGGGCCGTTGGGGGAAGCATCTCCGTGATCGACCAAACGAGCACGAAAACGACGAACAGGAACTTCCAGAGATGGCTACGATTCATGGAGACAGGGCGGCGGAAAGGGTTGGAACGGACAGAGTTCAGGCACCTTTTTCAACGATCTGGGTGACGGTGCTCTTCTGGACTTCGAGTTTGGAATCGGCGGAACGCAGGGTGACGGTGTCATCACGCACACTGGTGACGACCCCCAGGATGCCGGCAGTGGTGGCCACCTTGTCGCCTGCCTTCAGGGTCTTGAGCAACTCCGCCTGCTCCTTGGACTTCTTCTGCTGCGGGCGGATGATCATGAACCAGACGACGACCATCATCATCACCGCCATGCCCACGGTGGACATCATCTGGGCGCGCGGGTCCGGTTGAGTGGCCTGCGCCAACAGCGGGTTCAGTGTGCCCGGCAATTCGATAAAAGCATTCAGCATCGGTGTTTCTCCGGTCGGAAAATGAGCCGGAAGACTAGGGACGGGGGGGGACTTGGCAAGCGCCGGATACGGCGATTCATGGCGAGGAACGGGCCTCCGGGTCTATCGCTGGCCGAAAACAAACAATGGGAGGGGAAAAACGAACTCGCCGCCCGCAGCGCCGAAGTCGAGGGCCCGCGGTTGATCCAAGCCCAACCGATAGCCGGACGAATCCAAAAAAAAGGCCGGGCCTTTCGGCCCGGCCTAACGCGTATTAACCCACCAACGAAACTCAGGAACAACCGAGGCTCGCACCGCAGTTGAGACACTTGTAGCAGGCGCCGTTGCGAACCGTTACGTGGCCGCAGGTCGGGCAGGTCGGCGCGTCACCTTGATTCTTGAACGTGCTGGTCAGCAGCGAACCCGAAGTTCCCGCCGGAGCAGCCGCGTAAATCCTGCTGGAACCCGAAGTGCCCGCCGATGCCTTCACCAGAATCTCCGTGTTTCCCTCAACGACCGGCAATTCGGGCACGGGCCGATTCACTTTTTTTTTCAGCTCTTCGAGCAACCCCGGCATCGGCAGCTCGGCTTGGCCGCCGCTGGGTGAATTGGCAGCGCGGTAACCCTCGACGAACTGGCACGCCATCCAGCGGAAGACATAGTCGATGATCGACGACGCGTTCCGGATGTCGGGATTGCGGGTGAAGCCGCTGGGCTCGAAGCGCTGGTGGGCGAATTTGCGCACCAGACTTTCGAGCGGCACCCCGTATTGCAGCGACATCGAGGTGAGAGCGCCGATGGTGTCCATGAGGCCACCGATCGTGCTGCCTTCCTTGGCCATCGTGACGAACAGTTCGCCCGGTTGGCCGTCTTCAAACAGGCCCACGGTCAGGTAACCTTCGTGGCCGGCGATCTCGAACTTGTGGTTCACCGCCATGCGGGTCTCCGGGAGGCGTTTCCGCAGCGGCTGATTTACCACGTCACGCAAGCGTGCCACTTCAGATTCCAGCTCCTTGATGCGAGTCTCCAACGTGACCACCTGCTCGGACGCCGATCCATTCTCAGTGGCGCCGGCCTTGCTGGTGTTGAGCGGTTGGCTGCGCTTCGAGCCGTCCCGGTAGATGGCGACGCACTTCAGGCCCATGCGCCAAGCGTCGACGTAGGCGTTACGAATGTCCGCCGCCGTGGCGTCGTTGGGCATGTTGACCGTCTTGGAAATCGCCCCGGAAATGAACGGCTGGGAAGCCGCCATCATGCTGAGATGGGCCTTGTAGTGGATGCTCCGTTCGCCGCGGTAGGCCTTGAAGGCGCAGTCGAAGACTTCCAAGTGCTCTGGGCGGAGGCCGCTGGCAACCTTGTCGCCGGCCTTGGCGCGTCCGTCCTTAACGTCGGCGTCATCCTTCGTCAGGGTGACGTCCTCGATGGTGTCAAACTTCTCGACGTGCGCGAGGATGCGTTCGCTTTCGCTGCCGTTGTAGCCCAACCGCTTGAGGGCGTCGCCGACGCCGCGGTTGACGATCTTGAGCATGCCGCCGCCGGCGAGGAGCTTGTATTTGACCAGCGCGATGTCGGGTTCGACGCCGGTGGTGTCGCAGTCCATGAGGAACGCGATGGTGCCGGTCGGGGCCAATACCGTGACCTGGGCGTTGCGGTAACCGTGATGCCGGCCTTTCGCGAGCGCCCGGTCCCAGCAGGCGCGGGCCTCGTCTTTGAGATAGGCGAAATCGCGGCTGGGTTGGATGTCTTCAACCGCCCCACGGTGGTGCTGGATGACCCCGCGCATGGACTCGATGTTGTCCTTCTTCAGGGGATTGCTGACGCCGGAGCAGCGGGCGTCGGCGTAACCAGGGAACGCGCCCATCGCAGTCGCAATCTCCGCTGACTGTTCGTAGGCATGCCCGGTCATCACGGCGGTGATCGCCCCGGCCAGCGCCCTGCCTTCGTTGGAGTCGTAGGCGAGGCCATAGCTCATGACGAGCGATCCGAGATTGGCGAAGCCGAGTCCCAAGGTGCGGTAGATGTGCGAATTCTCCGCGATCACCTTGGTTGGGTAGCTGGCGTTATCGACCAGGATTTCCTGAGCCGTGATGTAGATGCGAACGGCCGCCTTGAAGCGTTCGATGTCAAACACGCCGTCGGCGCGCTTGAACTTCATCAGGTTGAGCGACGCCAGATTGCAGGCGGTGTTGTTGAGGAAGACGTATTCCGAGCAGGGATTCGTCGAGTGGATGGGCTCGGTGCCCTTGCAGGTGTGCCACTTTTGGATCGCCCCGTCGTATTGCAGGCCGGGGTCGCCACAGACCCAGGTCCCTTCGGCAATCTGGTCGAGGAGGCGGGAAGCGTCCTTCTTTTCCAGCGGTTTGCCGGTGGTGACCGCGCGGGTCCACCATTCCTTGCCCTCGACCGCGGCCGTCATGAATTCATCCGACACGCGCACGGACAGGTTCTCGTTCTGATACATCACGGAACCATAGGCCTCGCCGTTGAAGGAGCCGTCGTAACCCTGCTCGATGAGCGCCCACGCCTTGCGTTCCTCCTTGGCCTTGGCGGTGATGAAATCCTCCACGTCGCCGTGCCAGTCACGGATGGTGTTCATCTTGGCCGCGCGCCGGGTCTTGCCGCCGGATTTCACGACGTTCGCCACCTGATCGTAGACCCGCAGGAAGCTCATCGGGCCGCTGGGTTTGCCACCGCCGGACAGCTTTTCCTTGCTCGACCGGATGGGCGTCAGGTCCGTGCCGGTGCCGGAACCGAATTTGAAGAGCATCGCCTCGCTGTAGGCGAGTTGCATGATGTTCTCCATATTGTCATCGACAGACTGGATGAAGCACGCACTGCCCTGCGGATACTCGTATTGGGTGTTGGCCCGCTTTGCCTCCCCGAGCTTCGGATCCCAGTGCCAGTTACCCTTGTCCGACGCCTTGCCCACGCCGTATTGGCTGTAGAGCCCCACATTGAACCAGACGGGCGAGTTGAACGCCCCGTATTGGTTCACGCACAGCCAAGTCAGCTCGTTGTAGAAGATCTCCCCGTCCGCCTTGCTGAAATACCCGTCCTTGATCCCCCAATCAGCGATCGTGCGGGTCACCCGGTGGACCAGCTGCTTAACGGAGTATTCGCGCTCGGCCTTGGCAGGATCGCCGTAGAAGTATTTCGAGCAGACCACCTTGGTGGCCAGCTGGGACCATGACTTGGGAACCTCGACGTTCTCCTGCTTGAAGACCGCCTTGCCCGTGTCATCGGTGATTTCCGCGGTGCGGCGTTCCCATTCGATCTGGTCGAACGGGGCCACCTTGGCGTCGCTGAAGACGCGGGTAATTTTCAGGGCGCGTTGGGTCGGCTTGGCCGACTTGGCAGCCGGACCGCCACGGCGGGCGGCGACGGCGGATTGGGAACCGCGGCGGGCAGGTTTCGCCTTGCTGGGAGTGGCGACAACATCCTGGGCATCGATCATGGCTAGGGCGGGTTGGACAGTTACTAAAAGCTGGGTGGTTCAGGCGCTGGTCACATCCGGCGTAGTCCCCCCTTGGGCACGTCGGACAGAAACCGCCTAATCCGTCAAAAAACCGGCAAAAACGTGTGTTTCTCGCGAATTCCACACCCATCATGTAGTGGACGGGGGCACAGCTTGACCCAAGATGTTGTGGTTACAAGCGGTTTTTTTATGGAATCTGCCAATCTGACATTTGGGCCGCTTTTTGCCGTTTTATGGTTGTGAATCTCCCGCTCAGACTGTCACCGAGATGGCCGGCAGGAACCTCGAAGCCTGCCTTCAACCGCGCTACCGGCAAGACCGAGATGTTGCAGGTTATTCACCTGCCAGCAGGGACCGCCGAGTCACCCAATCGACACGTCCCCGCCATCAACTCCAGCCTCGACGGAATTGTCATGCCTTGGTCA
>JBIIUN010000586.1:0-2806 GCA_044339945.1 Kapaibacterium sp. (SeqCode) | reverse complement strand
CACCACCTCAATTCTCCGGTCACGTCCGGTCGCGGGCTTTGTTGGCGCCAATCTCCGACCACGACTCCGCCTCCACCTGTGCCCGCTCATCGGCGGTCGGCCGCTCGACCTTGGCGTCGGCGGCCGGCGGCCGGGCCGGCGCTTCCGATACCTTGGGACGGTCCGACTCCCCAAGCGCGAGATTGCCCAAAAGGTGAACCAACTGGACACGGGTGAGGAAACGGATCTTCCGAAGGTCCGCCGGTGGGAGTTCCGCCTCGGCAAGGTCCTCCAACTTGCGGCGCTTACGGGTGTCGTTGCAGACGTGGACGATCTGGGCGAAGCCGGCGCGAAGACACTTGCGGAGGTTTCCCATTTCGTGTTCCGCCGAGGTGGTCACCCAGATCTCGCAGGCGATGCGAATCTGGCCCAGGCCCAACCAGAGGTCGACGCGACCGGTTCCTCCGTTGACCGGCAATTCGTTCTTATACTCGTAGCCCCAAGGGCCTATCGCCTGGATGATCTGATTCTTGATGGCTTCGGATTTGATCTTCTCCTCGGTCTCGGCTGACACCGAATCCGGGGTGGCGGCTACCGCGGGCAACGCAACCGTTGGTTCCGGGGCGACTTCCATCTGGACCACCGGTTCCGAAGCCGTCGGCACGGCCGGTGTTTCCTCCTCCTTCTCCCGCGCCAACTTCGCGAACGGATCGACCTTCTCGCGCCGGGGCGGGATCTGGCTACGCAGCTCGGCGAGCTGCGCCCGGATCTCCGCGCGCGGGGTGCAGTAACGCGCCCGGGTGCGGGCGAGGATCTCCGGATACACCTCCGCATAGGTCCGGGGCGGCGTCGGCACGAAGAGCATCTCGAAGTTGCACGCGGTATTCCGGAGCCCGAGCCGCGCAATGGCCTGCCGATCTGGCAATGGCGGCCAATGCACATTTGACCCATTCGCCTGTGGCAGTAGCCTCGGCGCGTTCGGAACCTGAAATTGGAACTATGGCAAAGCTTACCGTTCGTGACCTCGAGGTGACTGGCAAACGCGTGTTCATGCGCGTCGATTACAACGTGCCGATGGAGGAGAAGGATGGCCGCATGGTCATCAACGACACCACGCGCATCAAGGAGACCCTGCCCACCCTGAAGCTCCTCACCGACAAGGGCGCCCGCCTCATCCTCGCCGCCCATCTGGGCCGGCCCGATGGCAAACGGGAACCGTCCATGAGCCTCCGGCCCGTTGCCGAGAAGGTCGGCGAAATGTTCGGCAAGCCGGTCAAGTTCGTGGACGAAACCGTCGGCGAAAAGGCCGAGGCCGCCGCCAATGCCCTTCAGAACGGCGAAATCCTCCTGCTGGAAAATGTCCGCTACCAGGCCGAGGAGGAGGAGAACGATCCCGTCTTCGCCGCGAAGCTGGCCCGCCTGGCCGACGTGTATGTGAACGACGCCTTCGGCGCCGCACATCGCGCCCATGCCTCGACCTGCGGCGTCGCCCGCATCATCAGCGCCTGGGGCGGCCCCTGCGCGGCCGGCCTGCTCATGGAGCGCGAACTCAAGTTCCTCGGCGACGAGCTGGAGAATCCCGCCCGGCCGTTTGTCGTGATCCTCGGCGGCGCCAAGGTTTCCGATAAGATCAAGGTGATCGACCGGCTCCTGGAAAAGGCCGACACCGTGATCATCGGCGGCGCGATGGCCTACACCTTCAAGCTCGCCCACGGCAACAAGACCGGGAAGTCGCTGGTCGAGCCCGAGCACATCCAGACCGCCCTCGACGCCGAGACCAAGGCCAAGGCGCGCGGGGTGAACTTCCTGCTGCCGAGCGACAACCTGATCGCCGAGTTGCAGGACACCGGCAAACTCAACAAGAAGGGCAAGCCCGTGTTCGCCCCGGTGAATCCCCGCGTCAACACCGCCGCGGACATTCCGGCGGACTGCGAAGGCTTCGACATCGGGCCGGCCAGCGTCGCCGCGTTCAACGCCGCGGTGGCTTCCGCCAAGACCATCCTCTGGAACGGTCCCATGGGCATGTTCGAGGATCCTCGGTTCGCGGAAGGCACCTTCGCCGTGGCCAAGGCCGTGGCGGCGGCGACCGCCAATGGCGCCAAGTCGATCATCGGCGGCGGCGATTCGGTGAAGGCGGTCAACAAGGCCAAGCTGGGTGACCAGGTGACCTTCATGAGCACCGGTGGCGGCGCGAGCCTCGAATTCCTCGAAGGCACCCCGCTCCCCGGTGTGACCTGCCTCGACGAGCAGTAGGCCTGACTGCTCCGAGAAATCTCCGCCCCGGAAGCCGGCTTCTCCGCCGGAACTACTTCCGGGGCGTTTTGTTTTCCGGACGAGCCCGGACTCCGAACGGGCTCACCGGGCCGCCGTGATGCCTACGCTTTCCAAACTTGCCCGGGCCGGCTGGGGAATGGCGCCAAGGCGTTGCGCGTGTCGACAATGCAGTCACTCCACTGAATCAGGTCCGCGTGGCATACCGCCGCGTGGGCGGTCACCACGACGACCACGTCGAACGCCTTCACGGAAGCTTCCGTCCAGGGAACCGAGGCCAGTCCCTTCCACTCGGCGTGTTCGCGGGTGGGACCGATGACCGGGATGAATGGGTCGTGGTAGGCGACTTCGGCGCCGTGCGCCTTGAAGAGATCGAAGAGTGCGAAGGTGGGGGATTCGCGCAGGTCATCCACGTTGGGTTTGTAGGCCAGGCCAACGAACAGGACCCGGCTGCCGTTCACGGGCTTGCGCCGCGCGTTCAGGGCGTCCGCGGCGACGCGGAACACGTGGAGTGGCATCGCGGTGTTCACCTCACCCGCCAACTCCACGAACCGGG
>JBIIUN010000587.1:0-2806 GCA_044339945.1 Kapaibacterium sp. (SeqCode) | reverse complement strand
GGATTTGGTCGGATCAGTTGGGGTAGAAATACTTTTCCTTGGCCTTGCGGCTGAGCTGGCGGTGGATGTGGTTGCCGCGCCAGGTGCCGTAATACTGGCAGAAGCGGAAGCAGCCGATCTCCCAGGCGTGCCGCAGGAACTTTTTCTGGGCCAGGGCCTTGGCCCAGTCGCCAAACACGCCGGCCACGAAGTAGCGGAGCGCATCCCCGGTGTGGACATGCACCTCGGGCATGATTTTCTGGAGGGCGATGGCCTCGCGCTCGTAGCGGCGCTTCACCCGGCGCCACGTTTCGTGATGGTAGTGGAACACGCTGGCGGTGGGCACGTAGCGGACCCGGCCACCGGCCGCGACCACCTGCCGGGCAAAGTGCATGTCTTCCAGGCCCGTCAACGTCTCGTCGAACCGGTGCTGGGCCCAGACGTCCCGGACGACGGCGGCGTTGGCGTTGTTGCAGAAGAACTCGTTCGGTGGCGGCAGGTCGGCGGCCGGGAAATACTTCGCGAACAGCATGTGCTCGCTGAACTTGGTTTCCGGTCCCCCTTCCTGCCGGCCGTAGGTGATCTGGGCCGAACCCGCCTCCAGGGGGGCCAGCAGGTCGGTGAGCCAGGTTCGGCTAGTCGGCACACAATGACCGCTGATGAAAACCAGATGTTTTCCGCGGGCGGCCTCGCAGCCGACATTCAATGAGCGGCCGAAGCTGAATTCACTCTGCTTGATGTGGACGATCCGGCAGCCGTGGCGCTGGGCGATGTCCAGCGTGGTGTCGGTGGAACCCGAGTCCACCAGCACGACCTCATGCTGGTCGGCCGGCACGTTCTGCTCGCTGACCGAGAGGAGGACCTCCGGCAGGTAACGCGCCTCGTTGTGGGTGCGAATGACAATGCTGGCCAGCATGGGTGTGCTCATTCCCCCGGGGTCGAGACCAGCCGCAGCGACTCCCCGGCGGTCAGCAATTGCAGTTCAAAACGGGGGGCCAATTGGCGATGCACCAGCCGGATTTCCTCCGGGCTCACCGAATTGCCGGCGAAGAGGTCCCAGTGCAGCGGCACGACGTGGCGCGCCCCGATGACTTCCGCCAGTTCGAAGGCTTCCCGGACGCTCATGTTGCCGACGATGTTGCGGGCGGACCGAAAGTAGTTCCGTTCATTCACCGGCAGCAGCGCCCAAGCGGGCGCGCCTTCGTCCGCGAGGGCGGCGATGAGGTCGGGATGGGGGATGGTGTCGCCGGCGTGATAGAGAGATTCATGGCCCCAGCGAAACAGGTAGCCGACGTAGCGCCATTCGCCGTTCTCGAGCGTTTCGAGCTCCATGTGCGCGGCCGGTATGGCCCGGACTTGCACGCCGTGGCCCAGGCTCAACCAGCCCGGCCCCGGCTGCCGGAGCCGGCTGCGCGGGACGCCCGCGGCGGCCAGCATTTCGCGGCTTTCCCGCGGGGCGACCACCAGGGCGTTCGTGGCCGCTTGCAGCAACGGCAGCAGCGTGGCCAGGTCGGTGTGATCATCGTGGGCGTGGGTCAGGAAAATCCAGCGCAGGTCGGCCAGTTGTTGGGTGGTCACCGGTGGTGGCACCCGCCGGCGAAAGGCTTCACCGTGCCGCTCGGCGACCGAGTCGCTGAGGTAAGGGTCAACGCAGGCGGCGAGTTCGTCCCAGCGGAGGACGACGCCGGACTGGCCGAGGAACGTCAATTCAGGGAAGGACATGGTGCGATGGAGTAAGCGGAAAGGGCTAAGAGCAGGGAGGCTGGAGCTGTGATTCGCGTTGGCTTACCGCGTTCCGCCAACTGTGCGTTCCATCCACTGCACGTAGTCCGCGACGGCGGAGGTCAGCGGGGTGGGCACGTAGGGGACGCCGGCCCGGGCCAGTTTGGCCATCGTGGCCTCGGTGAAGTATTGGTATTTGCCCTGCAAATCCGCGGGCATCGGGATGTAGTCGATCTGCGGCTCGCGGGCCATGGCCTGGAAGACTGCCTCGGTCAAAGTGCGGAATGATTCCGCCCGGCCGGTGCCAAGGTTGAACAGGCCGCTGACCTGCGGACGTTCGGCCAACGCCGCAATGACCCGCACGACGTCTCCCACGGAGATGAAGTCGCGCAATTGCCCGCCGTCAGCGTAGCCCGGCCGGTGGGATTGGAACAGCCGCACCCGGCCCTGCTCGCGGATCTGGTGCCAACCGTGGAACACCATCGAGGCCATGCGGCCCTTATGCGTTTCGCCGGGGCCGAACACGTTGAAGAACTTAAGCCCGACCGACTGTTTCGGCGTCGCTACGCCAGATGCAACCTGTGCCTCCACCCAGAGGTCGAAGTCATGCTTGGATTTCCCGTAGAGGTTCAGCGGTTGTAGCCGGCCGATGGGTTGCTCGTCGTCGAAGCCTTGCGCGCCGTCGCCGTAGGTGGCCGCGCTGGAAGCGTAGATCAGTTGGCGGCGGTTCGCCGCGCACCAGTTCCACAGGCGTTGCGAATACCGGAGGTTGTTGTCGGCCAGGTAATCCCAGGAAGTTTCGGTGGTCGAACTGCACGCGCCGAGGTGGACAATCAGGTCGGGCGCCAGTTCGCCGCGCTCGAGGCGATCCACAAACGTGGTGTGGTCGAGAAACGGAACCTCGGGGGCGACGTCGAGGTTACTCCGTTTCGCCGCTACCAACGGATGGTCCACCGCCAGCAAGTCCGCGGCGGGGCGGTGTCGGGCCCAGTGTTCGAGCACGCGGCTACCAATGAAACCGGCCGCGCCGGTGATGGCGACGGCCTTGGGAATCGGTGAGTGGGGAGTCATGAGCAGGGAGCAGGGAGCGGGGAGCAAAGGGAGG
>JBIIUN010000135.1:0-10802 GCA_044339945.1 Kapaibacterium sp. (SeqCode) | reverse complement strand
GGCTGGTAACCGCGGTTCACGCCGGGATTCACCCGCGCGGTCCAGACCTTCATGTTCGGCTGCACCTGCACATTCGCGCCGTAGGCCGGACGGAGGTTCGGGTTCCGGTTCAGGTAATGGCTGGGCACGAAGTCGGCCCGGTGCGGATCGGAGTTGGAATTGAAATGCAGGCGGCCCGCGTCGTCCTGCGAAAGTCCCCACTGGCCGCGGAAGATCGTGGGCTCCTTGAGCCAAGATTCGGCGTCGCCGGTCCAGCGGTAGCGGAAGGTGTGGTTCGCCGAATAGATCCAGTTGTCCAGCGCCCACGTCAGACTGTTCGACGCGTGCTCAGGATTCGCCTTGGCGCCCAGGCGCGGGGCATCCTGCGTCGCGTAATCGGCGAAGGCTTCGGTCTTTTCGTCGGCCTTACCGTCCCCGTCGGTGTCCTTGGCAAACCACACCTTGGGCGGCTCGGCCACCAACGCGCCGCCGCCCACGAGCATCACCGACCGCGGCATCACCAACCGGTCGAGGAACACCGTCCGTTTGTCCATCCGACCGTCGCCGTCGGTATCCTCCAGGATGACGATGCTGCCGGTGGGCTCCTGTTCGCCGGTGCCCTCAGGATTGGGCATGTAGCCGCTCATCTCGACCACCCACATTCGGCCCCGGTGATCAAACTGCGCCTGCACCGGCGAATGCACGAGCGGTTCCGCCGCGACCAACTCGACCTGGAAACCCGCCGGCACACGGAACGACTTCAGTTCGTCCGCCGGCGACAAGACAGGCGCGGGCGGAATCCGGTCGGCAGGCACGGTTTCCTTCTGCACTTCGCCCGCCTTGTCGCCGTTCTGGGCCCATAGCAGGGACGAACTCAGCGCGACGGCGGCGACGATGGCGGCGTTTCTCATGATGCTTAATCCGGAACCCGACGCGAGCGACCCCGGACAACTTCAAGGCGACGCAGGACGACGGGCGAATGCGCGAAGCCTAGGCAAACTCGCGGGAGCGCCAAGCCTGACGGGCGAACTTTTTCCGGCCGACCGCGGCGCCGCGGGATCCGCCTAGGCCGCGCCGCTTCGCATTCGGCCCCAGAACAGATACGTCGCCGCGTAGCCGACCGTGCCGATGGCGCCGCCCACGGTCATCGTGCCCACCAGCAGCGGCAGACCCGCGTCGAGGAACGTCAGTCCGCCCCAGTGCTCCCAATGGAAGTCCGCGACCGGCCGGCCAATGACCCGGCAGCCCACCACGAAGCAAAACGGGTAGTAGAAGCCGATGGTCAGCGGGTTCGTCGCGCAGATCAGCGCCGCGACGACGAAGAGGTTGGCCCGGAACAATAGCGCGGTGGGCACGCCCAGCAGCCACTGCACGCCGCCGAGCGGAAACGAGCCGGCTAACCCGCCGATGATCCAGCCGCGGGCGATGGAATCCCGCTCCATCCGCCAGAGCGACTTCGCGAACAGCCTTTCCCCGAGCACCCGATGCCAGAAGCCCCCGCGCAGCCGACGGCGGGAAATGCCTCGGCGCGCGAGCCAGCGCAGGGTGCGGAAGGAAAACACGGCCGCCAAGGTGACCGGAAAAGCGCTGCCCGCAATCCGGGCCTTGGCCTGGGCAAAGCGGCGGCGAACGGCGGGAACGCCCGCGACGTCCCAGGAACCGCGGACGATCAGGGCGCGGGGGGAACCCAGCGAAGCAGTTGGAAGAAGGCGCTGGGAGCATCTGCCGGGAGCTGCTCCGACACAACCCCGCCCGGGGGAATCACGACACTGCCGAGGGTTCGTCGGTCGCCGGAGTCCGGGTCGACCTGGAGGAGTTCGTAAGCCCGGCCCGGCAGGCCGCTCAGGCGCAGTTCCCAGCCCGACTCGGCCAACGGAACCAAGGCCGAGATCCGCGGAAAGTGCCCCGGCAAAACGTCCGGCACCAAACGGAAGAATGCCTGCTCGGGGAAATCCGGAATCCGCCGGCGCCCTGCGCCTTCCGGCCCCGTGGCGACGAGTGCCATCAGGGCAAAACGGTCCGCCAGCGACTGGCCCCGTTCGAGGCGGTAGACCGCGCCGGCCGTGCCGGTCCACTCAAGTTCCCATTCCGTCGCCGAAGCCGGTGCCAGCCGGACAATGCGCCCCGGGGCGGCGAACAGGTCGACCACCACTTCCCCGGCGCTACGTTGGCCGGCGGTGTCTTCGACCTGATACCAGAAACGGTCTTCACTGAACCGCGCGGAGGCTTCCAGGCGCACGCGGTCGCCGCCGTCCCAGCTCAGCTTCCGGCCGTTCTGGCTGGCCCCATCCACCGCCACGAATCGGACCGGCCCGTTGGGGGAACCATCGTTCGCCAGCAACTCTGCCACGCTGAATTCCAGTTCCGGCGCGACTTCCCGCGAGTAACGATCCGGCTCCGCCCGCGGGGCTCCGGGTCTCGGCCCGATCTCCAGATGGACGACGCTGGGACGCTCGACGATTCCGTCGCTCACCACGGTCTCCAGGAAGAATCCCCCGGCAAAATCGGCGGGAGCATGAAAATCCCACCGGCCTTCGCCCACGGCCTCCAACCGCCCCCGGGGCACCGGCCCGAGGCGGAGCACCCGGAGCAAGCCGCGGTCCGGGTTGTCATCGTTGGCCAGGAGCGCCGCCGCGGTGATCGAAACGGTTTCGCCCGCGGTCACGCGCAGCGAATCGGGGCGGGGTCGCGGGGCGTCATGGACCGGGGCCAACACCAGCCCCACCGTCTCTGGCCGGGAGTCGGCGGCGCCATCATGGGCAAGGCAGACAAAGTCATCCTCCCCGAAATAGTCGGGCGCGGGCACATACTGGCCGGACCCGTCGGCCTGGAGTTCCAGCCGACCGTGACGGGGCGGGCGCAGCACGCGGAAGGTGAGCGGATCGCCCTCCGGATCCGTGCCGGCGAGTTGCAGCGCCAGCACGCGATCTTCCTGTCCCGAGAACGTCCGGGAAACCACCGAGGGCGCATCATTCACCGGGGCAAACACCACCGCCAACGAGGTGGCGACCGCTTGCCGCCCATCCGACACGGACAGGCGGACTTGCCCGGCGCCGGACCGGTCGGGCTCGGGCCGAATCTCCACCGCGGAACCATCCGCGACCAAGGTCGCCGCGGCGACGACCCCGCCGATTCCGGAAACCACCCACGACAGCGGCTCGCCGGCGGCATCGGCCCGCGGCAAGGCCACCCGTAGCAGTTCGTCCTCGCGCCCGCCGGCCTCCGGAAGGGTCGCCGCCGGCGGTTCATTCCACGGCAGCGCGGCCGCGCCCAGCACGGCCACCGGCTGCCCGTCGAAGTCGGCCGCCCCCGCAAACTCCGCCGCCGCCGCCGGGTTGGCCGGCGCCCGGACCCGGTAGCGCAGCTCGCGAGATCCCGCGCCGAGGAAAACATCGGACGCAAATTCCCCCGCACCCGTGGGTCGAAGGACCGGCTCCGCCGAGACCAAGTGCCACCCCGCCGGCAGCGTCTCCCGCAGGAACCAACGGTCGGTGGTGGGCGCCGGTTCCGCCCGCAGCACCACCTCGACCACCTCGTCCGCGATGAAATCCGCCGGCAACTGCCGGGTGACCTCGCCTCGCCCAATCGGCGCGGGTGGAACTTCCACCGCGCCACCGATTGCCAGCGCAAGGTGGACTTGGACCGTTTCCCCCGCGAACTGGGCCGGCGAATTGGTCTGCCCGGCGACAACTTGATACTGTAGTTCGCCACCGAAGTCCGCGGGGCGCGGCGGCCACTCCAAGGTCCGGGTGTCGCTGCGCCAAATCGTCCCGGCCGGAATGCGTTCCGGCATCCAGCCGGCCGGCAGCATCTCCCGCACGGTCGTGCCGGCGGGCAATGGTTCGGTGGGGGTCAGGGTCACGGACAGGATCTGCCCGGGGCGGAACCGGCCCGGCAGGGTCCGCCGCATTTCGCCCGCGAGGCTGGCCGCCGGTCGCAGCCACAACCGGAGGGCCGAACGCAGCGTGCCATCGCTCACTTCCACGGCCACCTCCTCTTCGGTCGCGGGTTCCTTGGGGGTCAGGAGAACTCCCTCGCCAGTCACGCGGACCTCGGTGCCCGCCGGCGTGCGGAACTGCGCGGGCACGAGGCTCACGGGCAACCCTTCCGGATCCGCGGCGTCCTGCAGGACCACGGCGGCCGGGAGGCGCAGCGCAAGTCCCGGCCGAACGGCCACGGTCCGATCCGTCACGACTGGCGGCCGGGGTCCGTCCGCGCGGGCGGCCACGCCCACGACAAACTCGAAGGCCACGGTGTAATCGTCATTCTCGGCGAGCAGCAGCACGATCCCCTCCCCGTGCCGGTCGGGCCGCGGGGTTAATCGCAGCCGGTCGCCTTCCACCGCGACCTCCACGACGTCGGCGAGCGTGTTCGTCCCGACGGAGAAACGCAGTTCCCGGCCCGGCTGCGCGGCAAACAGGCCGCCCAGTTCGAGCGTGCGCGGGGATTCGTCTTCAACCAGGTCGATGCGCGGCAGGCCGGTGACGGGATCCGTCGCGTTCCAATCCGCCGGGACCGGAACCATCGGCGTGGGCGGATCGCTCCCGACCACGAAGCGCACCGGCACGGCGAAGTCGGTGAAGGCGCCGCGTTGATCCGCCAGCCGCAGGCGCAGTTCGCCGTCGGCGGAGACGCTGACGGCCGGATCAAGGCGGAGGAGCAAGGTTTCGGTCTCCGGGAAATAGGCTGCCAATTGCACGCCGTCCGGCCGGACCAGGCTCCCCGGCGTCACCGCGGCCCCCGAGGCCGCCAAGTTCAAGGCATCCGCGCCAGTCTCGAACGGACCCGCGGAAACGCCCCCCAGCCGCACCTCGACCGGGCCGACGTCCGCCCGCACCGAGAGCCGCGGTGGGAGCCGGGCAGCCGGCGGATCATTGAGCCCGGCAACGGTCAGCACGACGATGTTGGTGGCGCTGCGCGCCCAACCGCCCGCGTCAGTGCCGCCATCATCCTCGAAAAAATATCGGACCACCGCGGCGCCAAACCGGTCCGGGGCCAGCTCGAAACTCAAGGTTCCATCCGGCTCCAACGTGGGCCGCCGACGAAACAGTTCCGGCCGGTCCACCTCGACCACCGAAACCAACGCCTGTCTGGCCTGGATCTCATCCGCCGGCCCCGCCCGGACCTGCGTGACCCAGCCGGGAAACCGGGTGGTGTTCGCCGGGGCGTCCTCGGCCAGCACCAAGTCGGTGCGGTTGGTCGCCACGACCACGGGCGGATCATTCACGGGCAACACCACGAGCCGGAACCGATTGGTCGGGCTCGTGTCGCGCCCGCCATTGGCCCGGCCGCCGTTGTCGCGGAACCAATACGCCACCTCGGTCGACCCATTGGCGTCCGGGGCAAGTTGGAAGGTCAACGTCCCATCCGCGGCGATTCGGGGCGGCACGCGAAACAGTCCGGGGACGCCGACGCTGATCTCCGACAGCAACCGTTGGCCTGCCGCCGCTTCGTTGGTGGGGCCCACCCGCAATCCGGGCAGCCACCGCTCGAACCGGGTCGCCTCCGCGCTGGCGTCCTCGCGGACGATCAGTTCCGGCACCGGCGGCGGTTGGTTCACCGGCGCGTCGTTGACCGGCACCACGGGCAGGATCCATTCGGCCCGACCCGTCTGCGGCCCGCCCGGTCCACGCTCGCCCGCATCCGACGCTTCGAGGGTCAGGACCAGGTCGCCAAAGAAGTCGGGCGCGGGCTGCACCCGCACGCGCGGCAACACCCCGTTCAGGGCGGCCTGGCTGCCCCGCAGCCGGAGCGTCGTGGAGTCCGCGCCGTCATCGGTTCGCAGCGCGGCCTCGGCCGGCGCCAACGACAGCGTGCCGCCCCCGGCGCGGAGCGTCAGTTCCAGGGGCGCATTCCCGGCGTCGTCGTCAAGAACCTGGAAGCCGGTCAGGCTCACGGGCGGCCCGTCTTCCAGCACCGTTCCGGTCACGGCCGGCAGGCTGAACCGCGGCGCATCGTTCAGCGCCGTGACCGAGACGCGGAACTCGCGCCGGACTTCGTGCGTGCCGTCGTTCAGGGTGAGCCGGATGGTCGCCACGCCCGACGCCTCGAAGGCCGGGGTGAGCACGATGATCCGGGTGTTGCCCTCGATGATCTGTTCCCGGCCGGCCGCCGGAAACAGCGCCGGCGGGTCCGCCTCGACGGTCAGCGCCAGGTGCGTGCCCAGCCGGAGGTCATCCCGGGCGACCAACCGCAGCGCGAGGGGCTCGTCCTCGCGCACAAATTGGTCGCCCACGGCCGACAGGAATGGCGGCAGGTTCCGCGGCACGGCGGCCGTTCCCGCAGTCACCTTTTCCACGCCGGCGAAGTTCCCGGAGCCGGCAAACGTGACCACCGCCGCGGCGTTGGTCGGACTGCGCAGCGAGAGGACCAGTTCGCGGACCTGGTCATCGGTGAACGGGCCCCATTTGTATTGGCCCGTCGTCGCGTCCAGCACGCCTTCCGGCACGGCTTGCAAGACGGTCCAGCCGGCGGGCACGGATTCCGCCACCACGTTGAAGGCCACGCCGGCATCCGGCACGACCCGGTTGGTCACTTGGAACAGGGCGCCGGGAATGAAATCGAGCGGCAACGACCGGGTCACCTGCCCTCCCGGTGGCGGCGCCGGTTCGATCGTGGTGACGCCCGCCACGGCCACAGTCGCGCCGTTCTCGGTGACGTTGCCCGCGAAATTCGCCGCGCCCGAGATGCCCAGGGGGGCCCGGACCTGGTAGGTGAACGTGCGGGGCACGGCATCGAAGAACGGTCCCCAGGTCAGTCGTTGGCCTTCGATTCCGGCGCCGACCGCGGCCACAACGGTCCAGCCCGACGGGAGATTTTCCTGCACGCCGAAGGCCTCGACCCCTTCGCCGGGCCTGACGGTCAACCCCACGGTGAGCAGCTGGCCGGCCCGGAACACCTCCGGCATTTCGCGGACCGCCTGGGTCGGCGTCCGTTGCCGCGGCGCGAGGGATTCGTCCCCGGTTGTCGCCACGGTCGCGGCGTCGAAATCCGCCGAACCGGCCCAGCTCACCAGGCCGTTCGTCTCGGCGGCGGGCATCAGCCGGTAAACCAGGGTCCGGGCCAACGGTTCCACGAAGGGACCCCAGCGGATGCGGCCGGTCGTCCGGTCAACGGCGGCGGCGCCGGGCGCCTCCTGAATGCTCCACCCGGCGGGGATCACTTCCTCGACCGCATGGAGCGACACCGCGGCGGCGGGCTCCAGCCGCAGGCTCACCTCGACGACCTGCCCGAAGCGGTAGCCGACGGGCAGCGACCGACGAATCGTCCCGGTGCCGGTTGGCCGCACGGCAATCGCGTTGGTGCCCCCGATGGTCACATCAATCTCGCCGAACAGCCCACGCCCCGAAAACCGGCCGTTCGTCGCCCCGTTGGGCGGCGTCAGCCGATAGGTCAGCCCGCGCGGTTCGGCGTCCGGGAACGGGCCCCATTTGACCCGCCCATCGCCGCCGACCAGACCGCCGGTGCTGATGTCCGAAACCAGCCAGCCGGCGGGCACGCCCTCGTCCACCGCGTGGAAGCCAATTGCGGCATCCGGTTCCACGGCGAGCCGGACCTCAAAGGCTTGTCCGGGAGTGAAGTCGGCCGGCAGCAGGCGCCGAACCGTCCCGGCGGCGGCCCCTCGGCGGAGTGATTCCGGCAAACCGGTCACGGGAACTTCCGTCGCGTCAAAGGTTGCCCCGCCGAGCCACGCCAAGGCGGCAGGCGGCGTGGACGAGACCCGCACCCGATAACTGAGCGTTCGGACCCGACCGTCGAAAAAGACGCCCCAGCGTAGTTCCCGGGAGGCCGCGGAATATACCGCGTCGCCGTCGGCCGAAACCAGCTCAACTCCCGGCGGCAGGGTTTCCGTCACCGCGTGCAGGATCGTGTCCGCCAAGGGCGCCAGCACCAGCCGGAGGGACAGGACCTCGCCGGGCGAATACGCGGCGGGACCGGTCCGGGTGCAGGTGCCTTCCTGCGCCCGCGCCAACGGGATCAGGAACAGGGCCGCCCAGAGGCAGCCGGCCAGCCAGGTGCGGACGCGGCAGACGCGCATGCGGCGGCGGAGTTAGCGGGCGGCCATGGCCGGCGGCACATTGGTGCCCGGCGCCTTCGGGACCGGTGGCCGGAGTTCGGCGAGGACCGGGGCATTCGTTTCCAGGAGGAGTCCCGCGCGCATCCGCTGCTGGAACTCGGCTTCCCGGGCCGCCTTGAGTTCGGCCGCGAGTTCGTGCCGGACTTGGGCCTCGACCTCGGCGAACGGCCGGACTTCGGCCGCGCGTCGCCCGACCAACTGGACCAGATACAAGGCGTCCGGCGTTTCCACCGGAACCGACACCTCGCCGGGTTGGGCCAAGGTTGCCGCGGCGTCCACCACGGCCGCGGGCAGGCGCTGGCGCAACTGGGTTTCGTTCAGCCAACCCAGTTCGCCGCCCCGATGCCGGGTGGCCTGGTCGGCGGAATTCTGGCGGGCCCGCTCCTTGAAGGCGGCGACCGCGTTCGTGCCGGCGCCGAGGGCCGTGCGCCAACCGGTGACCCGTTCGCGGGCCTCGCGTTGCTTCTCGGGCGTGGCCTTGCGGGAAATCGTGTGGGTCAGGATGGCGAAGTTCGCCACCGCCGGCCGTTGCCAGCGGGCCTGGGTCGCGGCGTAGCGCGCGCGAAGCTCCGCCTCGGTCGGCGCGGGTTCGGCCTTGGAACCGTCCTCCGCCCGCGCGTGTTCGCGGTAGCGGTTGGCAAGGAACAGCCGCAGCGCCCGGCGGGTTTCCGGTTGTTCGAGGAAGCCGCTGCGCCGCGCCTGCTCCAGGATCGCCAGCGATTCCACCTCGGTGGCCACCACGTCGGCCAGGGGTGGGCTGCCGTTATCGCGGGCCCGGGCGGTCCAGGCGAGCTGCACTTCATCCGGGGCGACCGTGCTTTCGCCGGCGCGCAGCGCCCAGGGCCGGGTGGCGGCAGTCGGCCGGGGATCGCAGCCGGACAGCACGAGGCAGCCGCACAGCAGGACGGGGAGACCGAGACCGCGGAGGCGGCCCGGAACCGGGGAGGCGCAGGGGGGGATCATGCGTCTGGCAATTGGCTCGGAGTTATTTCGGCGGCCCGGGGGCAGCCGCCTTCGGGGGGGAAGGCGGCGTGGCCCGGAGTCGCCGGTTCACGTTCGGATTCTCAATTCGCTGCGTGGCGCCGTCGGGCCACCGGACCTCCACCGCCGCCACCGAGGTCGCGGCGCCCAATCCAAAGTGCGCCACCGGTGCCGGCTGGGTCTGGTAACCGGACTGGTCCAGCAGCCATTTCGAGGTTCTTCGGCCGTCTTGGGCCAGAACTGTAATTTTAGTTCCATACGGGGTGCGCCCGGGGACGGACGGGACGGCCACCTGAAGCCAGTTTCCGGCCGATCCGCGGTTGCGATAGATCAGCACCCGCGACTGTTTCACCGGCCAGACTTCCGCGGTGGTCACCACCAGTTCCTGCCGACCATCGCCGTCGAAATCGTGCGCGGCGACACACAGGCTGTCCTGCGGCAGGGCCACGTCAGAAAGCCAGGCTTGGTCCTGCCACCCGGCCGCGCCCGGGACCAGCAGCTTGTTCCGGTAGTGACCACCCGAGGATTTGCCGGCCAGGGCATCGGCGCCCGCCTCGCCCTGGTTGAACCGTGCCCAGGCGTCGGGGGTGCCGATTTCGTTGAAGTAAACGAGCGTGGACCAGAATTCGTTTTCCCAGTCGGTCGCCGACACTTCGCTGCGGAATCCGTTGGCGAAATACAGCTCGGTCCGTCCGTCATTGTCCTGGTCCAGCGTGGTCGCCCCCCAGGTCCAGCCGGTCCGCGCCACCTCGGGCGCCCAGGCCGGCACTTCCCAGCGCGACCGGCCGCGATTCAGCCAGACCCGGTTTCCCAGGCTCATCGGGCCACGGGCCGCGGTCACCGCCTCGAAGCCGGGCGGGCTCAGGTTCAGGTGGCTCATGCGATCCGCCGCCGGCGAGGTCATGCCCATGGTCAGCAGGTCCGGGCGCCCGTCACCGTCGAAGTCCTCGACCACATGGCCCATGCCGAACTGCCGGGCTTCGCCGAGGGTGGCCGCCGTGTCATCGCGGAAGCGTCCCCCGCCCTGCCCCCAGAGAAAATCCACGCCGGCAAAGTCGTTCACCCGGAGGAAATCCGCCGCGCCGTCCTCGTCGAAATCCAGGAAGCACGCCGTGTAGTTCCGGCGCCACAGGTGCCGGTCCAGGCCCGAGCCGGAGGTCGTGTTGGTGAACTGGCCCTGGCCCTGGTTGCGCAGGAGGTAGCAGCGCAGGCCGTTGTTGCAGTCGCCGAACGGCGCCGGGAACTGCCGGTCGGCCCCGGCGGGCTGATATTGGCCGAGGAACACGTCGAGATCGCCGTCGCCATCGAGGTCCGTCGCCGCCACCGCCGTGGGCAGCCGCAGCTCCGGCAGCGGGGTCGGCAACGGGGGCATTTCGAAGCTGCCGTCCCGGCGGCCGGCAAACAGCGCGCAGGTCCCGGCCGTGGCGACCAGCAGGTCCGGCTGCCCGTCGCCGGTGAAGTCCTCGATCACACCGCTGCCGAGGGATACCCCGTCGTGCGGCAGCAGGAATCCTTCGGTCCAACGGCCGTCGGCACCCAGCTGCAACCGCCGGTTGGCGCCGACGAGCACAATCTCTTCCCGGCCGTCGCCGTCGAGGTCGGCGATCACCAGCGGATCAATCTGCGCCTGCGCGCTGGCGGCGGGCACCAGCGTGAACTCCGCCGCCAGCTCGAAGCGGGGCGGTCCGTCCCGCCAGAGCAGCTCGCCTTCCAGCCAGCGGAGGCCGCGCGGCCGGGGCGTGCCGTTGCCCGGGGGCAAAGGTTC
>JBIIUN010000585.1:0-2826 GCA_044339945.1 Kapaibacterium sp. (SeqCode) | reverse complement strand
CGGCTGGCTGAAATGACTGCCGGTTTGCCCGGCGGCGCGGGCTATCTAAGCGACCCGAACGGCTGCGGCAAGCGGCATTTCCGGGCCGGTCCCCGCGATTCCGGGGCGCAACGTTCGACAGGCTGCCGACGGACGGGTTAGCCTGCCGCCCCGTGACGCTCAAACTGACGAGTGCGTTCGGGATCGCGGCCCTGATCGGCGTGGCGTGGGTGCTTTCGGAAAACCGGCGGAAGTTTCCTTGGCGCCAGGTGCTCTGGGGCGTGGCGCTGCAATTTCTCTTCGGCGCCCTGATCCTCAGGACCAAGGGCGGTGAACGGGTCTTCCAGTGGGCCCAGGAGCTGGTCGTGAAGTTCATTGGGTTCGCCGACGGCCTCGTGTTCGGGCCGCTGGCCAAGCAGCCGCTCATGGGCCAGTCCTTCGGTCCCGGCAACGCCGTGGTGCTCGCCATCGTGATCACCGGCACGATCATCCTGATCAGCGCCATCTCGTCCCTGCTTTACCACTGGGGCATCCTGCAACTGGTGGTCCGCGGCATGGCCTGGGTCATGCGCCGGGTGATGGGCACGAGCGGCAGCGAGACCTTGTCGGCCGCGGCCAACATCTTCATGGGCCAGACCGAGGCGCCGCTGGTCATCAAGCCTTACCTCGCCGGCATGACCCGTTCCGAACTGAACTGCATGATGGTCGGCGGCTTTGCGACCATCGCGGGCGGCGTGGCGGCCGTGTATTCCGGTGTGCTCAAGGTCCCGGCCGGTCATCTGCTCACGGCGTCGGTGATGAGCGCACCCGCGGCGTTGCTGATTGCCAAGGTCCTCGTGCCGGAAACGGAAACCAGCGAAACCGGGGCCGGCACCCAGGCCAAGACGGAAGGCGACCACCTGAACGCCATCGACGCCCTTTGCGCGGGCGCGGCGGACGGCATGAAACTTTCCCTCAACGTGCTCGCCATGCTGGTCGCCTTCACGGCCGTTGTCGCGGCGGCGAACTGGCTGCTGGGATCAGCCCTGGGAATCGTCGGGCTTACCGTGGCCCAGCCGTTGCAGACCGGCCTCGGTTACCTCAACGCCCCGTTCGCCTGGCTCATGGGCGTTACGGGCAAGGACTGCCTTGCGGTCGGCCAGGTGCTGGGCGAGCGGATCGTGCTCAACGAATTCGTCGGCTACCTGAGCCTGACCGGCATGAAGGACAAGCTCGACGAACGGAGCTTCACCCTCGCGACCTATGCGCTCTGCGGGTTCGCGAACCTGGCCTCCGTCGGCATCCAGATCGGCGGCATCAGCGGCCTTGCCCCCAACCGCCGGGCCGACCTCGCCCGGTTGGGCTTCAAGGCCATGGTGGGCGGCTTGCTGGCCTGTTACCTGACCGCCTGCGTCTGCGGCGTGCTGCTCTGATTCGGCTCACCGCGGTCCACCGAGATGCCGCCGGAAGAATTCCACGGTCCGCACCCAACGCTGCTCCGCCATCGCAGGTTCCGGGACCATGTGGGTGAACCCGCCGAGCGGCACGAACTCGAACGGTTTGCCGGCCCGGGTCAGTGCGTCGGCGAGCTTCAGGCTGTGGCGGAAGAAGACGTTGTCGTCCGCCGTGCCGTGGATCAGCAGCAGCGGCCGTGACAGGCCGGCGGCATCCTTGAGCAGTGAGTTGTCGGCATACACCGTGTCACCGTCGCCCGGCACACCGAGGTAACGTTCGGTGTAATGCGTGTCGTAATCGAACCAGTCCGTGACCGGCGCGCCGGCGACACCGGCCTTGAAGATGTCCGGTCGCCGCAACACACCGAGTGCGCCCATGTAGCCGCCGAAGGACCAACCGGTGATGCCCACGCGATCGAGGTCCAGCTCGGGATACTTCGCCCCCAGGGCTCGCAGCGCGGCCACCTGATCCTCGACCGGCACGGAGCCGAATTTGCCGAAGATCTCCCGCTCCCAGTCCCGGCCGCGGCCCGGCGTGCCGCGATTGTCCGTCGCGACGACGATGAAGCCTTGGTCGGCCAGCCACTGCGGCAGCAGCCAGCCGCGTTGCGCCGCCTGCACGACCTGCGAATGCGGTCCGCCGTAAACGTCCACGAGCACGGGATATTTCTTTGCCGGGTCGAAGTCGCGCGGCCGGGTAATCCGCACGTGAAAGCCGGCGCCTTCGCCGACCTTCGCCAATTCGGTCCGCGGCACCAGCGAGGGCCGCTCGGCAATCGACGGCAGTTCACCCAACTGCGTCCCGTCGGGGCGATGAATGGTCGTGCGGGCCAACGATTCGGGCGTCTCCAGCGTCAGCGCATAAACCGATGGCTCGCCGCCAAACGTGGCGCTCACGACGCCCGTCTCCCGCGTCAGGGGCGTGACGGAACCGTCCGGATTCCGCCGGCAGAACTGGCGTTCCACCGGCGTCGGCTGCGCGAGGAAGTGGATGGTTCGCGCGTCGTCGCTGGCGCGGATGAGGCTGTGCCAGTGCGCATCCTTCGCCACAAGCGTTTCGCGAAACGTCCCGTCGGTGCCGCGGAGCTCCAGCTCCCAGCCACCGTTGCGCTCCGTGGTCCACAGGAAGCCGGAACCGTCCTTGAGCCACTGCGGGAACTTCGGGTCGAGATTCACCCACACCGGGTCGCGTTCCGTCAGCAACGGCGTCGTGGCGCCGGTCTTCGGGTTGACGCGCAGCACGACGACTTCGCGTTGGTCACGGGTTTGCACCGTGATCGTCAGGCCGCCGGCGGGATGCCAATTCGCATGGGCTAGGTAGGGATGCTTGGCCGTATCCCAATCGAGCCAACGGGTGCGGCCGCCCTTCGCGGAGACGACGCCGAGGCGGACCTTCACGTTCGCCTTGCCCGGC
>JBIIUN010000584.1:0-2829 GCA_044339945.1 Kapaibacterium sp. (SeqCode) | reverse complement strand
CTTCACCGATTGGAACACGAATTCCTCGGTGCCCGACGTGACAAAGATGGCCTCACCCGTCTTGGCCCTGGCCTTCATACGGGCGAAGTCCCGCTGGAAATCGCGCGATGTGACTTTCATGTCTGACAGCGTGACGGACATTGGCCCAAGCGTCAATCGGTGGCGGCGGAGTTCCAGGTGAGAACCGGGCAGAGCAAGGTCGGGAAACCTGTTTACACCCGTTGACCGCGCAACACGGCGCAACAGTGAAATCGTCTAACCGTGCAAAACGGTGCGTTTTCATCGAGACGAAAAGTGCGCATTTGCTGGTCTTTTCGCATGGTCTCGAAACGTGACGCGGTTTTGTAAACCGTCGGTCGTCGGTTCAAATCCGACAGCTGGCTCCATGTTAAGCCCATTTTCTTCGCGCTTTTCTGGCGTTGTCTGCGGCAGTGGTGAGCCAAAAGCCCGTGTCGCGGGGATAGCCGATGAGGGCTTCCCATGATGGACGTAGTTTTTCCTCGCATGTCGCTCGGTCCCGTCGGTGCTGATGTCCATCCCCGTCCAGCATCCAGACGTGACGGACCTCCAGGCAGCCGCCGGCCAGTGTCCCCGTGTCCACCTCAAGCCATTCGGGCAGCTTAGCGGCTAGCCGCGTGCCCCATGGCTGGCGCGCGGAGAACCCGATGGGCTAAAGCGCGGGCAGCAGCGTTTGCTGAACATACTCGCGTCGGCGGCCCCGGTTTGGCGCAGGATCGCCGCGGTCGGGCCAACACTTAGCCCTTGGTTTTCTGACTCTTGGTGTCGTGCATGTCCGGCATGCCGACGTCTGCCGCAACGATTCGAATCCAAGGACCAGTCTTCCCGCTCCCGGCGGCAATCTGTTCGACCCAGTTCACGCCGCATCAGGTAGATCTCCGCGCTTGGATTGAACCCTCGATCTCGACCGCCAAGATCGACGCCGCGAGGCGGGGTGGAAGGCGGCCGAGAGTCAGTTCCGCTCGGGCGAGGGGCGTTTCAGGCCGACCTCGTGGGCGATGTCGTCAAACTCGGCGCGGCTGACCTCGTGGAGTTCCTTGCCACGGCGGGCAAGCTTCTCATTCACCTTGATGGCCTTCTCGGTCATCTCCTCATGGGTTTCCTTGGAGCCGCCAACGAGGGCGAAATTCTTCCCGGTCGTGACGCGCTTGTGACCGTCGGAATCGAGGCCGACGCCGAGGAGGAGAGCCTTGGGGCCGGGGTTGGCCTTTTTTGCGGGCTGATTCGCCATGCGTTGAGGTTAGGCGGGGGCGGCGGAGCGACAAGGCGGAATCAAATACCCGGTGCCGGATGCGATTCACCTTGCCCCGTCAAGCGCGGATTTGTTACGCATATCGCCGACATGGCAGCCATAGGACGTTTCCAAAAAGGGGACGAAATCTTTTACGCCAAAGTCGTCGACGGCGAGCTGTTCAAGCTGATCGGAGACGTCTTTGGTTCCCCGTCCTTTGAAAAGAAGGCAACCGCGCTCAAGGGCGTCAAAACGTTGGTGCCAGTCACCCCGTCGAAGATCATTGCGATCGGGCTGAACTACGCCGACCACGCCCGGGAAACCGGCAAGCCGCTGCCGAAGGAGCCGCTGATGTGGCTGAAGGCGACCACGTCCCTGATCCCGGACGGCGCGAAGATCGAGATTCCCTTCGGCAATCACCGGACCGACTTCGAGGCGGAACTGGCCATCGTCATTGGTCGCCGGATGCGGAACGTCACGCCGGCCGCCGCGGCCCGCTACATTTTCGGCTACACGGCCGCCCAGGACATTACGGACCGGACGATCCAGAACGCCGAGAGCCAGTGGGCGCGCTGCAAGTCCTTCGACACCTTCACGCCGCTCGGACCCTACATCGAGACGAAGATCGATCCGCACACGCTTAGCATTCAGCTCTTCCAGAACGGGCAGCTGCGCCAAAACAGCAACACGAGCCAGCTCATTTTCAACTGTTTCGACATCGTCAGCTTCGTATCCACGAACATGACCATGCTGCCGGGCGACATCATCCTGACCGGCACGCCAAGCGGCATCGGCCCTATCGAGTCGGGTGACCGGCTGGAAGTCCGCATCCAGAACCTCGCGCCGCTGGTCAACACGGTGAAGTAGGTTCCACCTCCCATTTCAGGCGCGGGGTGCCGCTCAGAGCGACCTCCGCGCCTCTTTGTTTCCCTAACCCCATTTTTCCCATGCGCTGGTCCAAAACGTTCATTCCCACCCTCAAGGAAACCCCGGCCGACGCGGAGATCGTGTCGCACCAGCTCCTGCTGCGCGCCGGCTTGGTCCGCAAGCTCACCGGCGGACTCTACACGTTCCTGCCCATGGGCCTCCGCGCCCTGACCAAGGTCGCCAACATCATCCGCGAGGAGATGGACCGCGCCGGCGCCATTGAGGTGTCCATGCCGTTGCTCCAGCCGGTGGACATCTGGCAGGCGTCCGGCCGTTACGAGGCGATGCGCGACGCGCTCTACAAGGTGAAGGACCGGGCGCAGAAGGAATGGGCGCTGTGCCCGACCGCCGAGGAAGTCATCACCACCCTCGCCGCGAACGAGCTCAGTTCCTACAAGCAGTTTCCGAAGAACTTCTACCAAGTCGGCACCAAGTTCCGGGACGAGATCCGGCCCCGTTTCGGCCTGATGCGCGCGAAGGAGTTCGTGATGAAGGACGCCTATTCCTTCGACACCACGGACGAGGGCGCGATGGCGAGCTACAAGAAGATGTATGACGCCTACGGTCGCATCTTCGCCCGCTGCGGGCTGCGGTCGTTTGCCGTGGAAGCCGACACCGGCGTGATCGGCGGCAACCACTCGCACGAGTTCATG
>JBIIUN010000134.1:0-10866 GCA_044339945.1 Kapaibacterium sp. (SeqCode) | reverse complement strand
ATTCCCCTCCGAATCTTTTTTCCCACCATGTTCCTCTGCGGCATCGGCGATGAAGCCGGCAACAGCCTCGCCTCCCAGATCGCCGCCACGCGGCAGCTGGGCTGGCGCCACCTTGAGCTGCGGAATGTCCAGGTGGACGGTTTCCCCAAGGCCAATCTCCACGAGATTCCCGACGCGGCGTTCGAGCGCGTGGTGGAGGAGCTCGACCGCGCCGGGCTGCGGGTTCACTGCTTCGGTTCGACGATCCTGAATTGGGCCAAGAAGGTTTCCGATCCCTTTGAGCCGACCCTTGCCGAAGTCAGCCGGGCCATCCCGCGCATGCAGCGACTGGGCACGAAATTCGTCCGGATCATGAGCTGCAAGCCGGGCGACGACGAGGACCGCATCCCGGCCGAGGTCATCCGCCGGGTCGGCGAGGTCACCCGCCGGTTCCTCGACGCCGGACTCCAGCCGGTCCACGAGAACTGCATGAACTACGGCGGCATGAGCTGGCGCCATGCCCACGAGCTGCTGGAAGCCGTGCCCGGGCTGAAGTGGGTCTTCGACACCGCCAATCCCGTCTTCAACTTCGACCGCTCCCGGCCCAAGCCGTGGCCGCGGCAGGACGCGTGGGAGTTTTGGACCCAGGTGCGCGACGCCGTGGTGCACCTCCACGTGAAGGACGCGCGGTGGAACCCGGCCAAGAACGACGCCGACTACCACTGGCCAGGCGACGGCGACGGAGCGGTCCGCGCGGTGTTGCAGGACGCCCTGGCCCGCGGTTACGCCGGCGGCGTGAGCATCGAGCCGCACATGGTGGCGGTATTCCATGACGCCGGAGCCTCGGCTCAGGACGACGCCCTCCGGGCCAATTTCGTGGAATACGGCACCCGGCTGGAAGCATTGATCGCCAGCCTGCGGGCGTGATTCGCGGCAGTCGGCCACATCTGCCGCCCGCAATCGGCGCCACCGCTCAAGCGCCCGCCCGCTCTTCCGATACTCAGGCGGCACGTGTGCCCCTTGGCGGAACCCATTTTCCTGGGTTCTGGCCGAGTGGTTCCCGGCCGACTGAGCGCGGATGACTCCGAAACAATTTCAACGCAGCGATTCCCGGTTCGCCGGCTGGCGGTCACGACCAGTCCACCTGTCGGGTGTGCTGCTGGCCGGCGCCCTCCAGGCCGCCGAGGTGGACCAACTGCGGCAACTCAGCCTGCGGGAGCTGATGGAAGTGCAGGTGGTCACTTCGGCCGCCAAGAAGGAACAGAAACTCACCGACACCTCCGCGGCCATCACCGTCATCACGCAGGACGACCTGCGGCGGTCCGGGGTGACGAAGTTCCAGGATGCGCTGCGGCTGGTGCCCGGGGTCGAGGTCGGCCGGGTCACGGGCAAGGATTGGGCGATCACCGCCCGCGGCTTCAACGACACCTTCGCCAACAAGCTGCTCGTGATGGTCAACGGCCGGAGTGTCTACACGCCGCTGTTCTCCGGCGTCTTCTGGGACACCCAGAACTTTCTCTTCGAGGACCTGGACCGGATCGAAGTGATCCGTGGTCCCGGCGCCAGCGTCTGGGGCGCCAACGCCGTCAACGGCGTGATCAACATCATCACCAAGGACGCCCGCGACACGGTCGGCGGAGTCGTCAACCTGGGCGGCGGCAACCTCGACAACTTCATCGGCGAACTCCGCCAAGGCTGGCAGGTCGGCTCCGCTTCTTGGCTGCGGGCCTACGGAAAGTTCGAGCAACGCGGCGAAGGCATCACCGAGATGGGCCTGAGTGCCGAGGATGACTACCAATTTGGCCTCGGCGGCCTGCGTTATGATTGGCATCCGACCGAATCCGGGCACCTGACGCTGGAGGCCGAGGGCTTCGGGGGCACGTTCGGCGGCACCCAAGTCTCGCCGCAGGTGGCGCCACCCTACTTCAAGGTCTTCGCGGAGGAAGTGGACACCGAAGGCGGTCACCTGCTCGGCCGCTGGACCAGCGCGATTGACGACGCATCGGAATTCACCCTCCAGGCCTACTACGACTACACGGGGCGAACCTCCACGGATCTCGACGAATTCCGCCACACCGCGGACTTCGACGCGGGCTACCGCGTCCAGTTGGGCGAACGCCATGACCTCAACGTCGGGCTGAACTACCGCCTGACGCACGCGGAACTTCCGCCCAAAACCGAAAACCTCGTTTTCGCGGCCCGAAACGAGGCCTACCAACTGATCAGCGCCTACGCCCAGGACGATTGGAAGCTGATTCCCGAGACCCTGACCCTGACCGCCGGCAGCAAGTTCGAGCACAACAGCTACACCGGCTTGGAAATCCAGCCGACCGCCCGGCTGCTCTGGAGTCCCGACCCGGCCCATTCGGTATGGGGTTCCGTCTCCCGCGCCGTGCGAACGCCCTCCCGAGTCGAGGACAGCGGACGGCTGATCGCCGATGTGGTTCCGCCCACCGCCGCCACCGGCGGGCTGCCCGCAGTCGTCATGCTCCAAGGCTCGCAGGACTTCGTGGCGGAGGAACTTCTGGCCTACGAACTCGGTTACCGGTTCCAGCCCATTCCGGCGCTCGCGTTCGACCTGTCGCTCTTCGTCCACGACTACGACCGGATCCGCGGCCTGATCCCGGGCACGCCTTATCCCGTGCTGGGTGGCACCCCGCGGCTCGTCGTCCCGTATTGGGCCCGGAACGACACCCGCGGGGTCGCCTACGGCACCGAGCTGGCCGCCCGCTGGCAGGCCGCGGACTGGTGGCAGTGGCGCCTGGCCTACACGTGGCAGGAACTCGATCTCCAGGGTTCCCTGACCGCCCCGGCCGGTTTCAGCCCCCGGCACCGGGTTTCGTTGCATTCGCTGCTCAATCTCCCGCACCACGTCGAAATCGACGCGGTCCTCCGGGCCGTGGATGAACTGCCCGGCCCCGGGGTGCCTGCCTACGTCACCGCCGATCTCCGGGTCTCCTGGCGCCCCCGCCCCAACCTGGAGCTTTCCATCATCGGCCGGGACCTCTTCGACGGGCACGTGGAATTCCCTGCCAACGACTACTTCCAATCCAATGGCCGGGTCGTGACCGAACGCACCGTCTTTGGACGCCTCCGATGGGAATTCTGATCCAGTCCAGCTGCCGATGGCCCGGGTGGGCTTGGGTCCTGGTCTGGTTTGGCTTGGCCTTCCAGCTCTCGGCCCAGGCGCCCGCCGCCCGCCCGCTCACCGCCTCGGCGGAAAGCGTGAAGGCGTCCTGCGTCCTGGTTTTCGCCCGCTCGACGAAGTGGCCGGAATCCAATAACTCGGCGCCCGCGGCCCCCTTCGTGATCGGCCTGCTCCAGGCCGAGGCGCTCCAGCCCCCCCTGAGCCAGCTGCTGACCGGCGAACAACTCCACGGCCGCCCGGTCGAAATCCGCCGCCTGGAGACCGCCGCCGAGGGGAAGAATTGCCAACTGGTTTACCTCGGCCAGCTCAGCCCCGAGGCGCTGCGCGACGCCTGTGCCACCCTTGCCGGCCGGCCCGTGCTGCTCCTCGCAGACCACCGGGAAGGACTCGCCGCCGGCAGCACCCTCTGCCTCTGGCAGGCGGCCGAGAAAATGCGCTACGACATCAGCATCGAGGCCATGGAACGGGCCGGGCTCGAGGTCAGCGCCGACGTCATTGAACTCTCCCTGTCCAAAGGGAAAAGAAAGCGAGCCCCGCGATGATCCTCCAACGCCTGGGCAATTTGCCCCTCAAACAGAAGCTCACCCTGCTGATGCTCGCGACCTGCGGCCTCGCCCTGGGCGTGCTGACGCTGGTCACCCTGGCGGCGGAGTATGTCGACTCGCGCCAGTCCCAGCCCGAGGAACTCCAGCGTCTCGCCGGCATCGTCGCCAACCGCACCGGCACGATGCTGGAGCTGGACTACGCGGAGGACGCGGAGAAGGCCCTCGGCGCCGCGCTCAGCCCGACCCGGGACATCACCGTCGCGGCCATCTACCACAAGGACGGTTCCGTGTTCGCCGCCTACCACCGCTCGGACCTCAACCGCCTCGCCGTGCCGCTGCGGGCGACGCCGACAGGGCACCGCTTTGCCGGCGGCAAACTCAGCCTGAGCCAGGCCTTTGCCGCGGGGGAAGGCACCGAGGGCTTCATCTTCCTCGAATCCGACCTGCAGAGCATGAAGGCCCGTTGGCGCCGGCTGGGGATCAGCGCCCTCGTCAGCCTGCTCGCCGCCACCCTGGTCGCCTGGCTGGCCGCGTGGCGCCTCCAACGCTACATCACCAGCCCGATCCTGGAGCTCTCCGAGCTCACGGTGCGGGTCGCGGGCAACAATGACTTTTCGCTGCGCGCCCATCCCCGCGGCGGCCCCGAGCTGGGGCAGCTATGCAGCAGCTTCAACGACATGCTGGCCGAGATCCAGCAACGGGACGACGAGTTGGTGCGCAACCGCCAGGAACTGGAGGACCGGGTTCGCCAACGCACCCACGAGCTGGAAAAGGAAATCGCCGAGCGGAAGCTCACCGAGCAACGCCTTGCGGATTCGAACAACCAGCTGGTCGTCGCCGCCAAGCACTCCAGCGCCATGGCCAAGGCCGCGGAGGAATCCAGCAAGGCCAAGAGCGAGTTCCTCGCGAACATGAGCCACGAGATCCGGACGCCGATGAACGGCATCATCGGATTCACGAACCTCCTGCTCGACACCCGCCTCGACGCCGAGCAGGCGGACCACGTCAACACCGTCCGCGGCAGCGCCGAGGCCCTGCTGACCATCATCAACGACATCCTCGACTACTCGAAGGCCGAGGCCGGCAAGATGGAGCTCGAGGTCATCGACTTCGATCTCCGCGAGGTCGTGGAGCAGTCGGTCGGCCTGCTTGCCGAACGGGCCCGCACCAAGGGCCTCCAGGTCGTCTCCCTCGTCGATCACCGCGTGCCCCGGCGGCTCCGTGGTGATCCGCTCCGCCTGCGCCAGATCCTCCTCAACCTGGCCGGCAACGCCCTCAAGTTCACCACCGCCGGCGAGGTCGTCGTCCGGGTTGCGCTGGAATCCGCCGGCGCCGGCCTGCTGAAGGTCCGCTTCGAGGTCACCGACACCGGCATCGGCATCCCCGAGGAGGTTCAGTCTCGCCTGTTCCATGCCTTCTCGCAGGCCGACGGCAGCACCACGCGGCGGTTCGGCGGCACCGGCCTCGGGCTCGCCATCTGCAAGCAGCTCGTGACCGCCATGCGCGGGGAAATCGGCGTCAACAGCCGGCCCGGGGCCGGATCCACCTTCTGGTTCGTCGTGCCGCTCCCGCCCGCGCAGGGCCCTGAACAGCCCGTCGCTCCGCAGGCCGAAGCCTTGGTCGGCCGCCATGCCATCATCGTGGACGACCATGCGACCAACCTCCGCATCCTCGAGCTCCACCTCCGGAACTGGGGCATGAGTTCCCGCTGCTTCTCCAATCCCAAGGAAGCCCTCGAGGCGCTCCGCAATCCCGTTCCCGGCGCCACCGCGCCCGATGTCGTCCTGCTCGACCAATTGATGCCCGACATGGATGGCCTGGAACTCGCCCGCGAAGTCCACGAAACCCCCGAACTTTCCGCCTTGCCGATGGTCATGCTCACCTCCATGGGCCAACGCCCCAGCCCCGCCGCCCTTGCCGCGGTGGGCATCCAGACCTGCCTCTCCAAGCCCGTGCGCGAGGACGAACTCCAGCAGCAGTTGCTACGGGCGGTCGGTGCCGTCCCGGAGACGTTGCCTCTGGCAGATTCCGAATCCCGGGTCCTGTTGCCCAACGCCGCCGATCCCGTCGCCCCGGCACCGGCCGCGCCCACCGCGCCCCCGCCCGCCGCCGGCCACGGCCTGCCGGCCCTGCGCATCCTGCTGGCGGAGGACAACATCGTGAACCAGAAGCTCGCCCTGCGCATGCTCACCAAGTTCGGCCTCAGCGCCCGCGTCGTGGAAAACGGCCGTGACGCCGTGGAAGCCGTGCTCGGCGGCCAGTTCGACCTGATCCTCATGGACTGCCAGATGCCCGAGATGGACGGCTACGCAGCCACCCGCGCCATCCGCCGCGCCAAGCCCGTGGGCACCGTCCGCATCATCGCCATGACCGCCAACGCGATGGAAGGCGACCGAGACCTGTGCCTCGCCGCCGGCATGGACGACTACGTCAGCAAGCCCGTGAAGTTCGAGGACCTCCGCCTCGTGCTGGCGCGGCAAATGGCGCAGATGAAAACGCCGCTGCCTCACGCCGCGTAGCCTGGGCGGAGCGCGAACGGCCTCGTCCGCGATAGATATCGGAGTTGGGGTCGACCACCGGAATTCAGGTAAGACGAAAACCGAAACCCGCTCGTTCCGGCTTTCCTGCCTTCCAAATTCTCCACCCCGCCGCCCCCGCCTACGCCGGCAGATTCTCCAGCGAGGCGAGCGTCTGCTTCTCCTTGGACTGCCAGTCGAGCAGCCGTTGGCGATGCTCGTCGAGCACCTTGGCCGGCACCTTCTCGGTGAAGGCCGGATTCGCCAGCTTCGCCTGCACCTTCTCGATCTCGGACCGGATCTTCTCCAACTCCTTCGTCAGGCGGACGCGTTCCGCGCCGTGATCCACCACGCCCGCCGTCGGCAGGAACAGTTCGCCCAACCCGTTGCCAGCGCTCGGCGTGCCCTTGTCGGGCGTCCACGCGGCCCCGACCACTTCCACCGTCTCGGCGTTGAGCAGCAGCTTGAGCACCTCGATCTCGGCGGCGGCGAGGTCGCCGGCGGGACGCAGCACGAACTTCAGCTTCTTGGCCGGGTCCAGCTTCAGGTCGCGGCGCAGGCCGCGGCCGAGGGACACGAGGTCATACTTCGCCTGCGCCTGCTGGTCGGCCGCGGCGTCGAGGCCGAAGAAGGCCTTTTCGTCGTCGTCGAACGGCTTCGGCCAGCGGGCGAACATGATCGTCTTGCCCCCCTGGTCGTCGGGCATGTCGGCGCTGAAACCCATGCCGTGCCACAGCTCCTCGGTGATGAACGGCAGGAACGGATGGAACACGCGCAGCAGGTGGCCGAGCACGAAGTCGATCACCGCCAGCTTGTTGACCTTGAGCTTCTCGTCGGTGCCGTAGAACGCGGCTTTGGAGGCCTCGACATACCAGTCGCAATACTCGCTCCAGAAAAAGCGGTAGAGCGTGGCCGTGGCGTCGCTGAACTTGTAGTCGGCCATCGCCTGCGTGACTTCGCGGATCGCTTGGTCGAGTCGCAGCAGGATCCACTTGTCATCCGAAGTGAGGAGCGCGGGATTGATCTCCCCCTCAGTCGGGAAGGCAGAAGGCGGAATGTTGAATGAAGAAGTGGAAGCCGAAGCCCCAGTTTCTGCATTCTGCATTCTTCCTTCCGCATTGGTTCCGACCATCTGGCGGAAGCGGCAGGCGTTCCAGAGCTTGTTGCAGAAGTTGCGGCCGAGCTCGACGGTCTGTTCGTCGAAGAGCACGTCCTGGCCGAGCGGCGCGGCGCGCATCACGCCGAAGCGCAACGCGTCGGCGCCATACTTGGCGATGAGGTCGAGCGGGTCGGGCGAATTGCCGAGCGACTTCGACATCTTGCGGCCCTGCTTGTCGCGAATGATGCCGGTGAAATAGACGTTCCGGAACGGCAGATCGCCCATCCACTCGTAGCCGGCCATGATCATGCGGGCGACCCAGAAGAAGATGATGTCCGGCCCGGTGACGAGGTCGGTCGTGGGGTAGAACGCCTTCAGCGACGGGTTCTTGGCGTCGGCGGCCTGATCGCCGGTCCAGCCCATCGTAGCGAACGGCCAGAGCCAGGAGCTGAACCAGGTGTCGAGGACGTCGGGGTCTTGGGTATACCCCATACACTCCAAGTATTTTGCCTCTGCATCGGAATGGGTCACGACCTCGGTTTCGATGAACTCGTCGTTTTCTGTGACTGTTCTCCAATAGGAAAACTCTCCGGGAATTTCGGACCGACTCATTTCCAGAAGGTCGGGCGACTCCGCTCCCAATTCTCGAAGCCCCTCGATACCTTCACGAGCGATCGATCTAAGTTCGGGAAGAATCTTCTGAGTTTCGGACAACTGCTCCGAGTGGTATGCGCGCTTTCGCCACACCGGAATCCGGTGCCCCCACCAGAGCTGGCGGCTGATACACCAATCCTGGATGCCGCCCATCCAGTGGTCATACACCTTGGCCCAGCGGTCCGGGTAGAAGCGCATCTCGGAGCGCCGGCCTCCGGCCCGGCCTGAGTCCTCCGCCTCGCCATTCGCGCCGGGTCGGAGACCGGCGCTCCGTTCCTCCGGCTGCGCCACGCACGCCTTCGACGCCTCCACGCTGGGATACTTGAGGAACCATTGTTCGCTCAGGCGCGGTTCGATGGGCACGTCGGCGCGTTCGCTGAAGCCCACGTTGTTCGTGTAGGGCTCGGCCTTCTCCAGCGAACCGGCGGCTTCCATCAGTTCCATCGCCTTCTTGCGCGCGACGAAGCGGTCCAGCCCGGCCAGATCGGCGCCGGCTTCGGCCGTCATCTTGCCGTCGGGCGTGAGGATATCGATGACCGGCAGCTTGTGCCGCAGGCCGATCTCGAAGTCCGCCTTGTCATGCGCGGGCGTCACCTTCAGAACGCCGGTGCCGAAATCGAAGGTCACGTGGTCGTCGGCGATGATCGGGATGATCCGCTGCTCCTTCGGCACATCGAGCGGCAGCGCCTTGATGACGTGTTTGCCGATGAGGTGCGTGTAACGCGGGTCCTTGGGATTCACCGCCACGGCGGTGTCGGCCGGGATGGTTTCCGGACGCGTGGTGGCGATGGTGAGGAAGATGCCTGTCGGCCGGATCGTAGTGGGACAGGCATCCTTGCCTGTCTCCCGGGCTTCCAGCCCGTGGCCGGTTCCGGGGCTGGAAGCCCCGGTGACAGGCTGGAAGCCTGTCCCACTAACCACGTCCACCACTTCCACGCGGAAGTGATACATGAAGCCCTTCTGCTCCTTCATCACCACTTCCTCGTCGGAGAGCGCGGTGAGCGAGGCGGGGCACCAGTTGACCATGCGTTTGCCGCGGTAGATCAGGCCCTTCTTGTAGAGATCGACGAACACCTTCTGGACGCAGCGGGAATACTCCGGGTCCATGGTGAAGCGGGTGCGGGTCCAGTCGCAGGACGCGCCGAGCGCGCGGAGCTGCTTGAGGATGATGCCGCCGTATTTCTCCTTCCACTCCCAAATCTTGGCGACGAGCGCTTCGCGGCCGAGGTCGTCGCGGTGCTTGATCTCGCCGGCCTTCTTCAGGGTCTTCTCGACGACATTCTGCGTGGCGATGCCGGCGTGGTCGGTGCCGGGCAGCCAGAGGACCTCCTTGCCGTCCATGCGGGCCTTGCGGGCGAGGATGTCCTGGATGGTGTTGTTGAGGACGTGGCCGAGGGTGAGGACGCCGGTGACGTTGGGCGGCGGGATGACGATGGAATACGCCGGGCGCGTGGCGGAAACGCGGGCGGGATCGGCGGTGAAGCAGCCGTTCTGGTCCCAGAACGCATACCACTTCTCTTCGACGGACTGCGGCTCGTAGGCCTTGGAAATCTCACTCATCTCGGTCCGGCGAGCCTACCCGAGCGGGGCGCGTGCCCGCAACTGGCGAGCGCAGACGGCCGGAGGAGAATCTGGAAGGCAGGAAAACAGGAAGGGAGGCGGACGGGATTCGGGAAGACGGCGTTTTCAACCAGCCAACGGCTTCAACGCAACGGGTGGATGTCGGCCGTGTCCTCCCGTGTTCCTGTTTTCCTGCCTTCCAAATTCTCCGTCGGTCATCCCGTCACCGAATGCACCTCGACCAGGCCGAACTCGACCCACTTGCCGTCCTTGAGTTCCTGCTGTCGGGCTTTGGCCAGGAACAGCCGCCCGCCATCCCGGCTGAAGCGGGCGTCGGTGATGCGGTGTTTGGCGTCAGTGCTGAAGACGTTCTTGCCGCTGGCGGCGTCGAACAGGGCGAGGTTCCAAGTGCCCTGGAACAGCCTCCCTGCCATCAGGAAGAGCTTCCCTGCGGGATGAAAAGCGAGCGCCTCCATCAGGCCCTGCCCACTTTCGCCTTCGTGGGTCTGGTCAAGTTTGTTGCCGGTGCGCCAATCGAAACGCTGCCAGCGCTGGACGCCGTTGCCGGCCATCGGATCGCGCATCGGCCCCATGCCGCAGGCGTAAAGCGCGTCGCCCGCCGGGCTGAATTCCAGCGCGAACACGCCGCCGAGGTAATGGTGGCTCTTGATGATGCCCCAGCTCGTGAGGTCATCGGACTTCCACTGCGCGACCTGCTTGCCGGTGGCGAGCTCCCACACACGGATTTCGCCCATGAGATTGCCCGCCGCGACGTGCCGGCTGTCGGGCGAAAAGGCCACGGCCTGCACCGGCGGGACGTGGGGGAACGAGTGCCGGAGTTCGCCGGTCGTCGCGTCGAACACCTTCACGGAAGGCTCCCGCTCCGGGGCCGGCTCGTATTTGTAGCCGCCCGCGAGGTATTGGCCGGTGACGGACGCGACCAGCATGCCGTCTGGCGACGCGGCGAGGTCCCACGACCAGAAGTCATGCGCCTTGTTCCGGCGAGTCACCTTGCCGCTCACCAGATCGTGCCAGAGCAGCGAGCCGTCGTAGCCGCCCGAGACCAGCGTGGTGCCGCCCGCCACCAAGGCGACCCCGCTGGCGTAACTCTCGTGTTGGCCCAGTTCCGTGCGTTCGCCGGATTCGGAATCCAGCTTGAAGACGCAACCATCGAGGCAGGCGACGAACAGCGTCCGCCCATCCGCGGCGGCTTCCAGTGCGAGCACCGCGGCGGGCACCTTGAAGTCCTTCAGCTTGGTCAGTTTGGGCTCGACGGAGTTGGTGGCGGGTTCAGCCATGACTGGGACTATTTTGAAACCGCAGATGGACGCGAATGAACGCCGATGAAGTAGGGGCAGGATGCCC
>JBIIUN010000583.1:0-2832 GCA_044339945.1 Kapaibacterium sp. (SeqCode) | reverse complement strand
CTGGAATTCATCCCGGTATTCGCTGCTCGCGAACCCGACGAAGAGGTTGCCCTGCGACTTCTCCTTCTCGGCGTCGGTCAGGCCGTTGAACGTGTCGACTAGCACGCTGTAGGCGGGCCGGTTGGCGATCTGGAGGATGAAGTTGCGATCCGCGCGCGTGACCGTCCACGGCGCGCCGATCGGCGTGCAGCCCTGTGAAATAACGCACTCGAGCTTCACGCCGCCGCTCACGCTCACGGCGACGATCCCTTCCTCGAAGACCTCGCCGTTCAGGTAAACCTGCGTCCGCTGTTCCTCGAAGATGCCCGAGGCGAGGCCGCCCACGCAGGCGATGCCAGGATACGCCGCGTTCCACTCGCGGAGCCACGATTCTCCGTCCACGTTGAACGGGTCGGCGAAGATTATCCAACCCTTCGTCGCGGCCGGTGCCAGCCCCGTCAGGCCGTGCCATTCGGCCGGTTCCGACACGTCCTGCATCGCCGCCTGGTCGAGGTGGACGGCGCGGATGTCGCCGTCAGGCAGGTGGAATAATTGAAGCGCCAATCCGGGTTGGTTTTCCCATTCCTCGCCGTTGACGATCAGGCTCTGGCTGGAGCAACCGGCCAACAACGGCACTCGGGCGTGCAGCCGGATCACTTCCAGCACCTCCGCGGCGACCTCGAAGAAGTCGGGCGTCATGAACAGGATTCCCAGCGTCACGGCCGGGGCCTCGAGCCGGGCCCGGACTCCTTCGGCCCAACGCTGCACGCGGGCTTCATCCCACGTGCCGGCGAAATGCGCGGCGACGGCGTGACGGTTCTTCATGCGCCCCACTAGTAGTCCGGCGATGGCGGACACGCCAACCCAAACCCCGAACCGAGCCCGGGAAACCGGTTGCAGCCCCGCCGGCCGCGCCGCAAGCTCCGCGGGACGGCAAGATTCCCCGCCGTCAGTTGGATTTCTCCCCATGATTCCGAAATCCCGGAAACGTCCGTCTCCGCCCGCCCCCGAGCCGCCCTTGGCCCGGAAACCGCAAGCACCCGCGGCCACTCCGGCCAAGGTCCTGCCGCCGGTGTCGAAGCCCGTGCCCCCAGCCGCGGTGAAGCCGGCCAAGGCGTCGACGCAAGCGACTGCCAAGGTCCCGCCCCAACCCAGCGTCGCTCCGTTGCCGAAGGTGCCCGCGGCGAAATTGCCGGTGGCGGCGCCGAAACCTGCCCCCAAGGCCCCGACCGTGGGCAAGACAAAGCCCGTTGCCGACAAAGGTGTTTCCGCGGTTGCCCAGTCGGTGCCCGCCCCGGCGGTGGCGGCGGCTCCGGTCAAGAAGGCTGCCGCGCCGACCAAAGTTTCCAAGATTGCCCCCGCTCCACCGGCGCCGGTGATTCCTAAGTCGGTGGCGAAAAAAGTGCCCGCCAAGCTTGTGGCGGCGCCGAAGCCGAAGGCGGCGGCCCAATCGCCGCTACCGATCCCAGCTTCGGTGGTGGCAAAGTCGGCGCCGATCAAACCGACCCAAGTCCCCGCGGTGATCGCGGTAAAGCCGGCCAGTCCCGCTCGCGTGCCCGCTGGTCGCGTCCGGTCTGCGCCGAAACCAACCAAGGCCAAGAACGCCGCGAAGCCGTCGCGCCCACCCGCCAAGTCACCGGCCAAGGCAGTGGCGAAGACAACGGCGGCACCGAAACCTGCCGACGTGCCGGCGAAGTGGCCCAATCCATTGCCCGTGGCTGAGTTGGCCGTGCCGGAACCGGTGGCCACCCCGTCGGCGAAGACCTCCATCGCCGAAGAACTGATGCGGCGCGTGCCGGAGTTGTTCGCGGATGGGCCTCGGTCCAAGACCGCGCGGGTCCTGCCTTCCATCCCGGCCATCCTGCTCGACGGTGACCGACCGGGGCTGCCGCCGGGGCGAGTCGATTCCAGCCTGATTCAGGGACTGGCTTCTCCCGAAGCGGAAGTGGCTGCTTGGGCAGCCGGCGCGGTCTCGGCACCTGCGGGGCCCCGGTCCGACTCGGCTCCGGTTCCCACCCCAGCCCATGTGTCGGTTCCGCCACCTTCCGGCGGGACGGTCGGCGCCTTTCCCGCGATTCCAGTCGCCGAATTCCCGGGCCAAGGTTCGCTCTGGCTTACGGCGCGGGATCCGTTCTGCGTGTGCGCGCACTGGCAGTTCGCCGGGGCGGCTCAGGACGCGTTTGCCCAGGCCCATCCGGGCGGCGCCTGGTGGCTGCGGTTGCGCGCCAGTTCGGCGAGCGGCTGGTTGATCAATGAGCAGAGACTGCCGCGGGATGCGGATTTCCGGTTTGTCCCGGTGACGATGGCAGGTTCCACCTATGTGGCCGAGGTCGGCTACCGCTTTGCTGACGGCGGTTGGCGCGGTCTGGCGCTCAGTGCGCCGGCACACACGCCGCCCGACGCTCCGGCGGAGTCTTTTGCCGAGGCCGAAGTGGTCCGCCTGCCGCCGGCTCCCGTCACGCCGGACTCGCTGCCGACCACGCCGCCCGATCATCCCGAGCCGGTGGTGCACCCGGTCTTTCGGCCGGCGCCGCTGCCGACTCCGAGGCAGGCGCAACGCCTGACCGAGTTGGTCTGGGAACCCGTGTTGCGCCGCGAAGCGCCCAGTTCCGCCGAGGTGGCCGAATGGGAGTTGCGCAAGGTGGAGACGGAAGTGCCCGGCGAAACCGGCTTGGACCAAGGGGCAAGACCCACGCCGACGAGCAGCGAACTCACCGGGATCAGCGTGCTTTCCCCGGGCGCCGATGCGCCGTCGAGCGAAGCCTTGGCCTCGCCGGCTCCCGCGGTGCCGCCGGACTTCTGGTTCAAGGTCAACGCGGAGCTGATCATCTATGGCAGCACCGAACGGGACGC
>JBIIUN010000582.1:0-2835 GCA_044339945.1 Kapaibacterium sp. (SeqCode) | reverse complement strand
CTTGATGCGTTGCGCAGGCGACAGCTCGCCGAAGTTGATGCCTTTCCGCGGATGGAACGTGTGTGGCAAGTTGTTCCAGTCGCGGCGTTCCGGGTCGTTCGCCGGAAACACCGCCTGCTTGCGCTGCTCCGCCGAGAGCGAGCCGAGAAACTCAACTGCGTTCGTCCGCAGGCGAATCGCCGTCTCCGCCGTGCCGGCCTCTTCGGCCATCGCTGAAGGGGCTAGCAGCAGGGAGCAGCCGACCAGCGCGGCCGCGAGCAAACTCAGTCGGGAAGGTTTCATGCGGAAGGGAATGGGAAGTTGCCGTGTCAGGTCATTCCATTGGGCCGATCAGCTCCACGAACGTGCCGTCGGGATCCTGCACCACGGCGAACATCGTGGTGCCGCCCAGCGGAATCGGCGTGTCGCCGAGCAGCTTCACGTTGTGCTCCTTCAGCCGGGCCAGGAAGGGCTTCAGCGCCTTCACGTTGAGGGTGATGTATTGCGGCCCGCGACCGTCCTGGATCCGTTCCTTCTTCACCCCGTTGGCCGCCGGGCCAAAGCTCATCAGCTTCCAATCGGTGGCGGTCTTGCTGTCGCCGAGCCGCAGGATCGTGATGTCCACCGGCACGCCGCCGGTCAGGCCCGTGCGTTTGCCCATGTCGGCGTTCACCGAGAAGCCGCCGACCTTCTTCATGCCGATGACCTTGGTGTAGAACTCCAGCGACTTGTTCAGGTCGTTCACCACGACCCCGACGGAGATGGTGTCACTGGAGAACTCGTTGGTCTGGGCCGCGGAGCGGAGCCCCAGGGCAAGGGTGGCGACGAGGACGGCGAGCAGGCGCGTGAAGTGGTTCATGGCAAGGGCGCGAGCGTGCGGAGTCGTTGCGCGTTGGGCGATGGGAAAATGCCGAAGCGGTCCCAGATTGGGGCAGCCGGCAATGGTGGGCGTTGGGCACGGAGCGCGGCTCCCCGAGCAGCAAGTCTACTCCCAAGCGAATGGACGATTGATTCACGCGGCTCGGAGAGCCGCGCTCCCGACCAAGGTCAGGGCCGGCGGCCGCTCAGTGCGGGCGACCGGACCCGTAAACCGCCGCCAAGTAGTTCCCGATATCCTCCGCCCCGCTCACGAAACGGCGACCCGCATGCTCGCGCACGGTTACGCCATCCGGCGCCTTGCCCGCCGCCTCGCCCAGCACCAACACCGGGCACGATTGGTTTGCCTCGCCGATCAACGCCACGACTTCCGGCCGCGGCCGGGGGAAATCCACGTAGCGGACTTCCAGCACATGCCGGAGCTGCGGATAGTAGTGCAGCACGCCGTTGATCTGGGCGCATTCCGGGCAGTAGAAGGGCTGGCCGGGACCGTCCGGGAAATCGTGCTTCAGGAGGAAGAGGGTATTCGGACTCATCGGTTCATACTGGCTGAGTTGACTCCAACTGGGGAAATGTTTCTCAGGCAATTTGTGGCTGCCTCACGAACAAAGTGGTCTGGACTCTTGAAGAGATTCCTTACTGCAGTCTGGGCAGGTGCGGCGTTACCACCCAATGCCTTCAACCCAAACAGTGCCTCCCGAAGGACCGATTGATCCGAATGATTCAATGCGCCGGTCAGAGTAGGCAAGGCGACCGCAAGAAAGTTGGTGCTGACGCTGTTTCCCTCCCGCTCAGCCAGCACTCTGAACGTCGCCAGTGCATTTACTTTGGTCAGTAGCACGGAGCTTTGCGCGCGGCGGGCCAGATCATGCAAGGGACCAAGGTTGGTCTTGTCTCTCAGCCATTGCTTCTTCAGCTCGTCAACAGACGCGACATCATATCGTCCTAGGTAAAGTGGGCCGAAAGAGCGCAAGGCCATGAGGGCTAACGCCAAGAGAACGACAACACCGCCAGCAATTATGACCGGGCGCCTCATACGTCAGCGTTGAGTTCGTTTGCTCCACTTCGCCGCGTAGCGCGCCGGGAGGTTGTTCACCCCCACTTCTCCAGCTTCATCTGTTCCTTCGGCAGGCCGAGGTCGTGCAGCACGAGGTGCTCGACGGCGTTGACCATGTCGTTGGTGCCACAGGCGTAGAAGACGGTGTTCGCCGGGTCGTCCACGAAGCTCTTCACCCATTCCGGCGTGATGCGGCCGCGGCGGCCGGTCCACGGGTCTTCCGGCGTCAGGCGGGTGCAAGTGACGATAAACTTGATCCGCGGATTCTTCGCTTCCAGCTCGCGGACCTCCTCGGCGAAGATGATGTCGTTGGTCGTCCGGACCGTGTAGAGGATCGTGATCCGGGTATCGAGGTTCAACGCGGTCGCCTCGCGGGCAAAGCCGCGGAACGGCGTCACGCCGGAGCCGCCGGCCACGCAGATGAGGTGTTTGCCCGGCGGATCGAAGACGGGGAGGAACTTCCCGACCGGCGGGATGACGAACATCTTGTCGCCGGCTTCCAGCCAGTCCACGACGCTCGTGCCCATCTTGCCATCGCGCTTGATCGTCACCTCGTAGTGCCCGCGGTCGAGCGCGCAGGAACTGAGCGAATAGGCCCGCTTGTATTTCTGCTTATGCGGCCAATAGACGGTGATGAACTGCCCGGTCTTGAACTCGCCCGGATCGTAGCCTTCGGGCCATTGGAAGCGGACGGTCTTCACGTCCGGAAGTTCCATCTTCACGGACTCGACGAGCATTTCAGCGATGACTTTGGCCATGACGGATCAGGGGGTGTTTTGCGTGGTGACGTTTCCGGCGAAAGATTTGGCGGAATCCCCCGCGAGGGCAAGACGCGGATTCAATTTCGGCCCGCGGCCAACTGCCGGCTTGCCCCCAGGTGGCGGGCCGAATCTCCTTCGCGCCGATGAAGCTGCGTTTCCGCC